>MGXG01000101.1 GCA_001801285.1 Gammaproteobacteria bacterium GWE2_37_16 | reverse complement strand
ATTTACAGATTGTAGTTTTAATAAATGTTTATGTAAAAAACTCGCAGGAAAAAGCATGATTCCTGTATTAATCTCTGTTATAGCGCGCTGCTCTGGAGTAGCATCTTTTTCTTCAACAATACCAGTAATCGCATAAGATGCATCCCTCACAATCCTTCCAAAACCAGTAGGATCAGGCAAATTTACTGTCAATAAGCCGATTTTTTCTGCTGGCGTGTTTTTAATTAGATTATGTAAGCTCGTTAAAGATATTAAGGGCACATCACCAAATAAAACTAAAACCCTGCCCTGTTTAGGTAATAGTGGTAAGACTTGTTGTACAGCGTGCCCTGTACCCAATTGTTCTTTCTGTTCAACTAAATTAAGCTGGTAATCAGTAAGCGCGGCACATATTTTATCGCCACCAAACCCATAAACCAGATGAATCATTTTAGGATTTAACTCTTCCGCCCTTTGCAGAACATAATAAAGCATCGGCTTCCCAGCCAATGGTTGCAGAGCTTTAGGCAAACTTGAATGCATGCGCATACCTTTCCCAGCAGCAAGAATGATGACATGTAGTTCTAACATAATTAAATTCACCCCAAAAACATTAATTTAAGCGAAAAAAATCTAAAACAAAACCCTACATTCCCAACTATTCCATCCCCCCCTCACCCACCCATAAAATATCAGACTAACTCAAATATCTCAATACAGTATAAATTACGGTATTGCCAAATATCTAGATCAGTATAGGGTAAAGGGTGGGTGCGGGGGCTACAATCTTCACTATCAATCAAAACTTTCTAACTTTGTTAAGTTAAAATCCACTCTGACTTACTTAATTGGTTTATTTTTTAGTTAATTTGGTTTGTAGTTTCAGTGTCTTTAGCTGCGCAGCAGCCTGCGCCAACTGAAGCAAAGCTTGGGAAAAATCCAAGTTATCTTTTTTACTAACCAATAATCGCTCGGCATTTTCTCTAACTTCAATAGCCTTCGCTTCATCCAGATCAGAGGCACGCACTACTGTATCAGCAAGAATGGTAATCACATCTGGTTGTACTTCCAAAGTACCACCAGATGTGTAATAAAGTTCCTCCTTCCCGCCTTGTTTAATAATACGTACCGTTCCTGGACGCAATGGCGTGAGCAAGGCAGCATGACCAGGTAAAACACCCAATTCACCATGCGCACCATTTGCCACAACCATTTCCACAAGCCCAGAAAAAATTTGCTTTTCCAAACTGACGATATCAAGATGTACGGAAATTGCTGCCATTTTAGAAATTTTGAATTTTAAATGTTAAATATTATATTAACGAATCGCTACGCGATATTTTCATGTAAATAAAATTACCATATAAATAAAAGTGTTACTTAGATAACTTTAAGAAAATAAAAATTACTGTTTTATTTAACGTTACTAAACAACACATCAATTAATAATTAATCGTTGATAGTTATTTCAAACTTTTCGCCTTCTCCACCGCCTCATCTATGGTACCAACCATATAAAAAGCCTGTTCTGGCAAATGATCAAACTCACCACTTAAAATACCACGAAAACCGCTAATCGTTTCCTTCAAAGGAACATATTTTCCAGGACTATTGGTGAAAATTTCCGCAACAAAAAATGGTTGCGAAAGAAAACGTTGAATTTTACGTGCCCGATAAATAGTAAGCTTATCTTCTTCGGAAAGCTCATCCATACCCAAAATAGCAACAATATCTTTTAACTCTTTATTACGCTGCAGAGTCTTTTGTACAGCACGCGCCGTTTCATAATGCTCCCTACCGATTATCAAAGGATCTAACTGTCGACTGTTCGAATCCAAAGGATCAACCGCAGGATAAATCCCCAATTCCGCTATTTGGCGTGATAAAACAATGGTTGTATCAAGATGAGTAAAAGTGGTTGCTGGGGAAGGATCGGTTAAATCATCCGCTGGGACATAAATCGCCTGAATGGAGGTAATTGAACCGTTTTTAGTTGAAGTAATACGTTCCTGCAATTCACCCATTTCTTGCGCTAAAGTTGGTTGATAACCAACTGCGGAAGGCATACGACCCAACAAAGCGGAAACTTCAGTACCCGCAAGTGTGTAACGATAAATGTTATCAATGAATAACAATACATCGTGCCCATCATCGCGAAAATGCTCCGCAAGCGTTAAACCAGTTAATCCAACTCGAAACCGACTGCCTGGCGGCTCATTCATTTGTCCATAAACCAATGCTACCTTATCAATCACTTTAGATTCAGTCATTTCATGATAAAAATCATTACCTTCACGCGTACGCTCACCAATTCCGGTAAAAACCGAATATCCCTTATGTTCAATAGCTATATTACGAATCAATTCCATAATATTTACCGTTTTACCAACCCCAGCTCCGCCAAAAAGACCCGCCTTACTACCCTTTGCCAACGGACAAATCAAATCAATAACCTTAATTCCAGTTTCTAATAAATTAATATTAGTTGCTTGCTCGGTAAATTTTGGTGCTTTGCGATGAATTGGTAAGTGCACTTTCGTATTTATGGGACCGCGTTCATCAATCGGTTCACCTAAAACATTCATAATCCGACCCAATGTTTCGTAGCCAACTGGAACGGTAATCGGGTTACCAGTATTTTGCACCTCTAAACCACGACGCAAACCCTCTGATGCCCCCATTGCAATCGTGCGCACCACTCCATCACCAAGCTGCTGCTGTACTTCCAAAACTAAATTGCCATTCATAACAACCAACGCATCGTTGATTTTAGGAATTGCATCGATAGGGAATTCCACATCGATGACCGCACCAATAATAGCAATAATCTTACCGTTTTGATTTTTCATGGGTCAATTTTAACTCGTATCTAAGTATAGAAAATATTATAATCGGCTTATTATAATGACTTAGCAATTATAATGGAATAATTTCTGCACAATAAATAATAATGGAAATTACCTTAAACCAAAAAATAAAATATTGATTTATATGGTGATTTTATTTGTATATCCGGATATTCTAGCGTTAAGATATACAAAATGACTTGCTCTTATAACTAAAACCTTAACCTTTATCGTTTAATTATGAAAAAAGTAACAAAAATCATTTCCTTAATTATCCCCTTTTTTAACGAAGGAACTACCGTTTTTGATTTCTTCAGACAACTTACCCCTCTCGTCGATAGGGTTAAAAACTACCAATTTGAATTTGTTTGTATCGACGACGGCAGCACAGACAATACTCTAGAAAATCTACTTAAACTAAAGGATCCAAGAATTAAAATCATTCAGCTATCCAGAAACTTCAAAAAAGAAGCCGCCTTGACTGCCGGTTTAGATTTTGCCATAGGTGACGCTGTCATCCCTCTAGACGCCGACCTCCAAGATCCTCCTGAACTGATTGAAAAAATGTTGGCAAAATGGGAGGAAGGATTTGAGGTAGTATTAGCAAAAAGAACCAACCGCACTTCCGACAGTTGGTTTAAAAAAATAACTGCTAAACTATTTTATAAAGTTTCTGATTACTTACTAGAGTGCAAAATACCCAATAACGTTGGCGACTTTCGTCTCATGGATCGAACCGTAGTCAATGCACTCAAAACCCTACCTGAACGACAAAGATTTATGAAAGGCTTATTTGCCTGGGTTGGATTTAAAACCACAACTATTGAGTACACACGTCAGGCAAGAGTTTCAGGAATAACCAAGTGGAACACATGGAAATTATGGAATTTCGCTCTAGATGGCATCACCAGTTTTAGCACTTTACCGCTACGCATCTGGAGCTACCTTGGGGTCTCTTTCGCTCTTTTAGCGATATTTTATGGTAGCTGGATCATAATACGCGTATTCTTGCGCGGTGTTGATGTTCCAGGATATGCATCATTATTAACTGCTGTTTTATTTCTCGGCGGCATACAATTAATTGGTATTGGCGTTTTAGGAGAATATATAGGTCGTACTTACCAGGAAAGTAAAAACCGCCCCATTTATATCGTTAGAAAAACTTTTGGCTTTAATTTCACAGGAAGTTAAATCAATTATAATTTTTAATACAATGCGTCACAAACAAATTATTTTCGGTTTATTTTTTGGCTTACTTTTTATCTACGGTTTAGCCATTAATTTCCATATGGCACTATGGGCAGATGACTATGGTCGCTCCTTAACTGGTCACAATCTATCCGCCATCATAGAAAACACCTATAAAACCTATTTTCATTGGTCTGGACGCGTTACAGTAATATTTGCAACCTATCTTTTTTTATTAAAAGACACTATTACTCCTTTAATTTTCAATATTTTAAATCCAGCCATTTTTGCAGCGTTGATCTATGGCATGTTTTTATTGGCTTACAACAAAACTCCGCACAAATTCACAGACCTAGCAAGATTAATTTTCATTTTAACTCTGACCTGGTTTATTCCCACTAAGATTGGTGAGGTAGTATTTTGGAAAACTGGCGCTATCGGTTATTTGTGGCCGATTACATGCAGCTTATATTTTCTTTATCCCTACAAGCAACTAACGAAAACAAAAAACGTAGTGCGTGATAATTTTTTCATTATAACAGGAATGTTTTTGCTTGGTTTAGCTTTAGGAATGTGCCTCGAAAATCTATCTGTCGCACTAAGTATAGCTTTATTGACCATAATTATTTATTGCCACCGCAATGAAATAAAAAACATACGTTGGGCTTATGCAGGATTAATTGGTCACATAATAGGAACAGTGCTTTTACTGACCGCACCGGGTAATTTCATACGAGTCAAAGATACTATTGACCATATTAACCACATGAGTTTTTTCATGAAAAGCCTCATGTTTATGGAGAAAGTAGTAGTACACTTTTTACCCTTTATTATCATTTCCCTATTGCTTATTAAATTACTTGATAAATATGATCAACAAAAACTCAAACGACAACTAAAACAATATTATTTTTTCTTGGGTATATCGTTACTTTTAACTTTTGCCATGTTCGGCGCGCCAGGTGCCTGGTTTAGCGGCAGAGCCACTTTCGCCAGTGATGTTTATATAATCATCGCCATCGCTACTTTATTTTCTGACAGCAGCTGGCATAAAGAAAAATTTTCCAAAATAATTCTTTTTATTTGCGTACCTTTGTTAATTTTTGATATGTGCCAAACTTATAATTTTTACCAAATTGTTTGGCAACAGGTAAAGACAAGAGAAATGATCATCACCCAATCTTTAGCAAATGGCATCAGAAACGTAACTTTGCCACCCATTTATTATTCCGAAAAATACAATACCATTAATGACAACACCATCAGTTCCTATAGGTTTTTTGTCGGTGACTGGACTCAAGATTGGACTCAAGACGCATCCGCCACCTATTACAACTTAAATTCAATTAAGCTGGAAAACAAAACTAAATAGCCGCAGCACCACCGACAATTTCTGCGATTTCTTGTGTAATACTGGCTTGACGTACTTTATTATATTCCAATTGCAAAGCATCGATAAATTCACCAGCATTTTTGGTGGCATTTTGCATAGCAACCATACGTGCTGCCTGCTCGCAGGCAATATTATCCACCACCGATTGGTAAAGCTGGGTTTCCAGGTAACGCGCTAATAGAGTTTGCAGCACCAACATGGAATTAGGCTCGTAGATATAATCCCAACGACGTTGTTTGCGCGTTAGATCAATTTTCGGAAAGGGAAGCAATTGCTCAACTTTGGGTTTTTGCAACATTGTATTAATAAATTCATTATAAGCGATAAACAAAGAATCGAGCTCCGCCTTGTCAAAAGCATTACGCAATTCTTTAGCCGTACCAATAAGATCAGCCAAGAGAGGCATATCCCCCAAACTTCTCACTTGAGCTCTGATATGCACTTTTAAATTTTTGAAAAAAGACGCAGCCTTGGTACCTATCAAAAATAGCTCTACTTCAATCCCCTGCTCTTGCCATTCCTGGATGGTTAAAACTACTTTTTTAAAAAGATTAATATTCAAACCACCGCACAAACCGCGATCAGTGCTAACAACAACCAATCCAATACGCTGTATTTTTGGTCGCACTTTAAAATAAGGATGATTAAGATATTCGCTACTACTACTCATAATATGCTCAATCACCGCCTTAATCTTATCGACATAAGGCATAGAAGCCTGCATGCGCAACTCAACTTTACGTCGCTTGCCAGCAGCAACCATCTGCATAGCATTAGTGATTTTTTTCGTCTTGCTTATGCTAGTAATTTTGGTGCGGATTTCTTGGGTTTTTGCCATAAATTTGTAACTTCTCAAAAAGTTCGAGTATTTTCATTATGATTCGCAAGCTGCTGCCCCTTGGCTGCGAGCGTTAGTTGGCGCACATATACGATTTAGCACAGTATTGTTGCGACTAAAGTCTGCGACTACGAATTCGCGGCTACAGTAGCTTTATACTTTCCCCAGAGATTGAAATATTATTTTTTCAATATGAAATTTTTCTTCAAAACCTTTTTCACTGCAACATTCTTCAACTCAACATACTGTGGCAAACCATTTTTAAACGGCGGATAATCTTCACCCTGAATTAACGGAGAAAGATAAGCACGACAGGCATCGGTAATATGGAAACCATCTTTAGTGATATAGTCACGAGGCATTTTCTTTTCTACGTTGGCAACTTCAGATAATGGCACCGAACCAATCGTCCATTTATAAGGACGCGCCGACTTACGCACAATAGTTGGCA
>MGXG01000100.1 GCA_001801285.1 Gammaproteobacteria bacterium GWE2_37_16 | reverse complement strand
AGCGATCCAGGTAGCTATTAATGAAGCTAGGGAAACATAGCGCCAAATGGCAGTTACGATTAACCAAACTGCGATGGCAATGATTCCGATCCAGATATTCAAGGCTATAAAAGCACCAAGCGCTGTTGCCACACCTTTACCGCCTTTGAAATTGAAAAAAACAGGAAAAACATGACCTACTACCGCAGCTAATGCGATGACACCAAGCCAAAAACCATGGATATTGGCAAGATTTGCGATTAAAACAGGTATAAGACCTTTTAAAATGTCACTAATTAAAGTGATAATAGCTGGGAATTTACCGCCTAATCTTAAAATATTAGTGGCTCCTGGATTGCCGGAACCCTGGGTTCTTGGGTCAGGTAATCCCAATAATTTGGAAACAATTATGGCGCTTGATAAAGAGCCCATTAAATACGCAAAAATAACCAAAAATACTGCAATAAACATTTTTATTCTCCAGAGGCGATTTTTTGAATAATGTAATGATAAATATATAGATTAACTTTTGGGTAAAATCAATATTAATGAAAAAATTTCGCCGATTTTCAAGATAAACACGTCGCAAAAATAGCAAGAATACTCAAATTAGCGCAAGTCTAATATGTATCCAGCTATTAATTAGATGGGACAGGTGGCGGTTGTGGTATAGGAGCTGGCTCTGGAGATGGAGGAGTTGGAGGCGGCGCTGGAGGTTGTGGTGGTATTGGCGCTGGAGGCGGTGTTGGAGCTGGAGGCGGCACTGGAGGTTGTGGTGGTATTGGCGCTGGAGGCGGCGGTACTGGACGTGGATGGGGTGGAATTGGATGATCATGGTGATCATGCCTATCATGTTCACGTTTTTCCCACTCACGACGTTCACGTTCCCTTCGGTATTGAGCATTCTCATAAGCTTTAACAGATTCTTCCGCTGCTCTGGCTTGTGCTGCTTGCGCTTCTGCTGCTGCTCTGGCAGGAGCATTGGCAGCTTCTATTTCTCTTTGTTTATTATAACTATGAATGATTTCATTTTTTTGGCTTTTGTTTAAAGTTACCCACTGCGATTCTGGTATGCCAAAATAAGTTGGTTCCGGGGGCGGCGGTGGTGGTAAAACTGTACAGGCTGTGCCAAGCAAGCCAAATGCTAAAATTGAAAGCAGAAGAATTTGATTTTTTTTCATAGCAAATACCGTAACAAAAAAAATAATGAAATCTTATATAGGGGCTGTTGACATTTGAGTGATAACATATTGAATAATAAATGCAAACTCGTAAAATTGTAATTTTAAATTTGCAATTAATAAGACAATAAAACGATTTTGCAATGACCTGACTAATGCTCACTGATGTGCTATAGTCGAAGCTAAGAATAATAATACCCGAACATGGGGTTTATAACAAGCACAATCTTCGAAAGACGGTTGAAGGTATGTTATATCGTATGCGGGTTGGCTGTCCTTGGCGAGACTTGCCGTCAGTATTTGAATGCTGGAATTCTATTTACCAAAAGCTAAACTACTACGGATGTAAGCCCGTAGTAGTTTAGTAATTTAAAAATTATTTCAAGCATTTTTAATCAGTTACCCTGGAAACCTATTTGTGATTGGTATAATGATGAAAATCATTGCATAAATTAGAGCAAGCCTAAATGTATCTAGGGATAGAGAAAGAATTAAAACCAATTAAAGCTATCTTAATAAACCTTTAATTATTTTTTATAATTTTTATTGTACAATACCTGTACAATATTTACACTACAATTTATTTCCCGCGACTTGCTCTAGGGATTTTTATTTTAATGAGGCGCCCTATGTTCTCAAATCAATCATCATCATCTTCATCTTCATCAAGTTTGCCGCTAACTTCAGCCCCGCCACCAAGTTTACCGCCTTCTTTAACTTCTTTAAAAGAACGAGCAGACGCTAAAGTTGCCGAAATTACTAATAACCCTAACGAAATTTCGGCGTTATTTGATTATGTAATGAGTTTAAAAGTACGTGAGTCTATAGAAATATCAGATCAGGAAAATTTTTTGGATATAAAGGTGGGGAATTTTTTTTCTTCTACGGAACCATCATATTTTTGTTTTCATCATAAAAGCAAACCTAACGATAAAGGCATAATTCTTCTTGTCAATGACAAGACCCATGTTGCTGCCGATATACATGGTGACTCAATTTCTCAAGATGCAATTTTGGAGCAAAAGAATTTTTACACAGATGAGAGCTCAAAATTGGTCTGTATTGGTGATTACATTGATCGCGGTCGTAGCAGTTTAGAGGTTTTAGTTCGTGGACTATTTTTGCAAGACCAATGCAAAGAAAGATGCTTTCTTTTACGTGGCAACCATGAACAAGATATTTTACGCTTAGCACAAACCCTAAATAATGATTTTTGTAAGAAAATTGTAGACGGATTAAATGACGAGAATTTCAGGTTGTTTCAAGAGCAATTATTGGCGTTGTTGCCTGTAGCGGCACTATTTTTTCATCCTCAAGCCCCAAAGTTTATCGGTGTTGCTACACATAGCTCATTGGGGGGGTATTGTCTATATCCTAACCCATTAACAAACGCTTTTGATACGGTTTGGCTTGATTCATATGATAGATTAATGGGATGCTCGGTGCCGCTAGAGCTATTGGCAGATCAATTAAGAGCCAAAGGTATTGCTTATATGTTGCGCGGACATTCCAAAGAAGACTTAATTAAGGGACGTTGTTGCTTTAAAAAAGATGAGGTTTGTATTATCACCACTCATGCTACAGGAGGAGGCAGCGACACGAGCGCGTATTTAGGAGAGGGCGGAATTCCTAATCCATCCATTGTGCAAATATTTCCTGATAATAAACAGGGGGCACAGCAACCAATTAATCAAGAAATAGTACGGCGATTAAATGTAAAATATTCCATGCAGCGTAATTCCAAGTCGATAGAGCAAATTAAGCAGATTATGCGCGCTATGGGTGCGCTAACCTTTCCTTCCGATTTTGGTCAGTTTTTTAATAAAATTTATGATTTAGGCGCAGCTTTGCTTAGCATATACACTCCACCAAGTTCTTGTACTAAAGATTCTTGTTATACAATCGCTATTAATGCTTTACCACCTGATGAAAGGGCACTTTTTTTTAGCGAGTCCGTGTCTAACATTTTTCGTTATATAACTGACTGTATATTAACAGACAAAGATGATTTAACTGAGAATTTAAGAATAAGAATACAAAAAGGGATATGTTTGTGCAGTATAATAAAACAAAAGAACAACATTTTGCCTTATAAGTTTAATTGTCGACGTCATGAAGGAACTATTTGGAATGTAGTTATTCCCTATTTAATAACGATTCCACATTTAATAATAGCCCCAAATTTAGCTTTAGACGCGTTTATGCAATTGGGAATTCTTGACTTTGACCGCATTGATGATTCTCTTCTCCATAATTGTTTGTTGAATATTTCAGATAGATATAATTATCCAAAGCATATGGAGCTAGAAATAGCGTTCTGTGCTTTTACTCATGAAGCAAGGGAGCGTTGCAAGACACCAAATCATGTTGAATTAGCGAAGATTTTAGTAAGTGATCGGGTTTATTTGCCCATAACTAGTATTTTCCAACGTGATATTTCTCAAAGTAGTAGTTCTCAAAGTTATATTTCCCTGAAACTATACGACAAATATTTTTCGAAGTGGGATGTTACTAACATTCAAGAGGCCTTAGCAAGTTTACAAAATAGTACTAACCCGCTCATTAACGAGCTACGTTCTAATTTTCAGAAAACATTACTGAACAATTCAGCAGCAAAAGAATTAAGCGGGACAAGCTCTTCATTATCATCTACGTCACTTTCAGTAACATCTTCAGCTTTTTTTGGCACGGCAATGGTCGCTTCATCTTCTGTTTCTGCCGCTTCATCTTCTGTTTCTGCCGCTTCATCTTCTGTTTCTGCCGCTTTACCTACATCTCCAGTTTCCGTCGTCCCAACTTAATTAAATTGCATACTACGCCAATGATGAATATAACATATTGATTTATATAATAATTAACTTCACATATCTTTATGCTTTGTACAGGACATTTTTTTATTAAGCTTCCCTCGGAGTTTGGATTTTCTTCCCATCTCACCCTTAGATTATGTTACAACTTCGTTTTCCTATTGAAGGTTTATAATTTTTGCTAGGTTGTGGTTTTGAATCCAGTTTCTCAAAAGGTTTTTTTCTTAGATATGTACACATTTTTTTTAAGGCGTATAGTTAAGTTATAATTAAAATAAATCATATGATGAGATTTTATGGGCGGCATTTTTTCCCATTTGTGTAACGACAATAAAAATGATTATGTTTCGAAACTTCAGGTAAAATTGCGGAGTTTTACTCATGTAGAATGGTTTACTTTGCAACAGGCAAACCAAGAAGAAGCTAGGATTTTAGCAAAAAGGAGTCGCAAAGCACTATCAATAATAACAGCTGAGCATAAACATATATTTTTTGACAGTTTAGAATTAACTCGACGTGTAAATTCAGATCTAAGCCAGTGCAAAAAATGTACAAATGTAACAATTATAAATCATAAAGATCCAACAGCCCCGGCAATATTAATTCGTCAAAATCGCTCTAGTGAGGATGCTGCAGGTATGCAATTATATATTATTGACACAACACAACTGGATTTTAAAGAAAAAATTACTATCGCTTTAGTTGATGCAATTTATTTGGTTAACAAAAAAACTAAACAATTTATTGAGGAAGTGGGTGCTGTATTAACAGGGGTTGTCGCATATTGCGATGAAGAAAGGCAGCAACATATTCTGGGATTTAATGTAGGCGATGGCGATGTTTATGCTCTTAATCTCAATGCGTCAGAACACTTTGTCGCACAACGCCTAAATAGGCGCCACAATTGTGACAATATGTCATTTATTGATATGCAACGGATAAAACAAAAAGAAGGTAACATTATAAATGGTCGTTTTATGGGGGCTTTAGCAATGACGCGAAGCATTGGCGACAGAGCGTTGTTGCCATATGGTTTCTCCAATATTTCTGAAATATGTGAAATTACTGTCGGAAATAGGCGGCGAACCCGTTTGGTTATATGTTCCGATGGTGTGGGCACTGATGCGCAAATTAGTGGTGCTTTGCTAGCCAGTATAGCGGACTTATCCCCATCTAATGCAGAACTTGCAGAGGTGTTACTCCGTTATGCATTTTTAGCGGCTGGTACTGAACCAATTGATGACAAATCCATTGTAGTGGTAGATGCACCAAGTCAGCCTGGACAATTGCAATTTGCTTTTATGGCTGATGGACACGGTGGGTCCAGCATATCTATGCTTTTGCGTGATCGTTTGGTTGGCTGTTTTACCGAACAATTATTGATTGCTGGTTTGCTGGAAAGTTTTCAAATTGACGCTATAGGTTCATCAGCCAACATGTTCAGGTCATCTTCATCTCCAGCTATGATAAAAAATGAGAATGATGCATCCAGTTTGACAGCCTCGCCAAGTAGTGCTGGTATGTTTAGTCACCAAAATTCAGCGCCAACCATCATGCAAAGTTCACCAAGCCCAGCCTTGGCGGGTGCAGTAATACCTTCATCGCCATCATTTGCGGAAACAGCGGAAGCTGTTTTGCCTGGAATGACTATGATTTTATAGTCCTGCGCGCAATAGGGTTGAATGTGACATAAAAAAATCTTGCGTTGTAGTTAACTAGTTAAACAAAGCTGGCAACTCCTGATTGTTAAATTATTGCATTAAAAACTTTTTCGCATCCAGTGCCGCTCTACAGCCAGTACCTGCAGAAGTGATTGCTTGTTTATAAATCTGATCTGCTACATCGCCAGCGGCAAATACACCTTCAATGTTAGTTGCGGTAGAGAAGAGATTTTTATTATTTTGGCTTAGAAGTTGAATATAGCCGTTTTCCAGAGCTAATTGATCTTGGAAAATGTCTGTGTTTGGTTTATGTCCAATAGCGATAAAAACTCCTTTTATATCAATGTTTTTATTGTCGCCGGTTTGTGAGTTTTGCAAACTTAAACCAGTAACACCACTCTCATTACCAAGCACTTCCTTAACTGTGGTATTCCATTCAAAAGTGATTTTCTTTTTTTTGGTTTTAGCCAGTAATTGATCGACAAGAATTGGTTCGGCACGAAATTGATCACGACGATGAATAATGACAACTTCAGAAGCAATTTCAGCAAGATACAAAGCCTCATAAATAGCGGTATTGCCTCCGCCAACCACGGCAACTTTTTGGTTACGATAAAAATAACCATCACAAGTAGCGCAAGCCGAAACTCCGCGCCCTATAAACTTTTGTTCTGATGGTGAACCCAAATAACGTGCTGAAGCTCCTGTAGCAATAATTAGCGCATCGCAGCTATACATTTCACTTTCACCTTGCAGGTAAAAAGGACGTTTTTGCAAATCGGCACTCACAATTTGATCGTAAATAACCTGAGTTTGAAAACGTTGCACGTGTTGCAGCATTTTTTCCATCAATTCTATACCACCAATGCCACTTACTTCACCGGGCCAATTATCAACCATGGTTGTTGTTATTAATTGCCCGCCAGGAGCTGAACCTGCAATTAAAATAGGATTTAAGTTTGCTCTTGCCGCATAAAGCGCGGCGGTGCAACCAGCAGGACCTGAGCCGAGGATGATAAGAGATGAGTGATTTGTTTTTTGCATAGATTACGCCTCACACTAAAAATCATAAATTTGGATAGTATTATTCCGCCCACCCAAACTAAACCATTTAATTCAACAAGGCAATACCGTAAATATACGATATTGCGTAGTTAGGTTAGATGCGGTATTTTGGGGGTTAGTGGGCGGGAAAGTTTCATGTTTTTGCTGTTATCTAATTTTATGTAAATTATATTGCTATATAAATCAAAGAATTACTTTCTTAAATCGTGATTTTTTATAAATCCAGGATAAATTTCTCTACCGCATACCAATAACTTTTTTTTGCTATAGCCATAACATCGTTGTGTCCTGCTCCTTCTACCCACAGAAAGCTTTTTTTACCCTCATAAGTTTTATATAGCTTTTCTGCATGCCAAAAATCAACGATTTCATCGTGCGTACCGTGTATGAAAAGTATAGGGCAAGTGATTTGTTTTATTTTTTTTATATTGTTATATTTAGGAAATGGTATGAGAGGAATTTTAGTTAAAACGCGGAAAGCATCCACAAATGCGCTTTGGACAATTAACCCTGCTAAGGGACGATGGGTGGCAAGTTCAATATTTACGGCAGCACCAATAGAATGTCCGTAGGCAATGATTTTTTCTGGCGGAACATGTAAATTCTGCACAAGGTAGTTATAGGCTGCTTCGACATCAGCATAAACATGCTCTTCAGTAGGTTTGCCGCTACTTGTGCCATAACCATGGTAGTCATAAGCAAAAACGGAAAAACCATGATCGTGCCAAACTTGTAAAAATGGTATGCTATAATTTAAGTCTTCGCCATTGCCATGGCTAAAAAGTATTGTATATTTGGCATTTTTATTGGCTAAATACAGGGCGGAAATTGTTGTATCATCTTTTGTTTTGAGTTTAATGATTAGGGCTGTATCTTGGTAACTGGAAATGGCTGGCGCGTAAATAACGCGATCTGCAAAAAAATGTGCTTGTATAATGAATAGGAAATAGGCTATCGTCAGATAGATAATCGTGTATTTGTTCATAAACCTAAAAATCAATATTTGAAATTTTCTACTATATGCTATGTTTAAAAGATTAACAGAAGGTTTACAACGCACCAAGGCAAATTTTACCACAAAATTGGCAAATTTACTTCTTGGTAAGAAGGAAATTGATGCTGAGTTATTAGCAGAGTTAGAAACACAGCTACTTTTGGCTGATGTTGGGGTAACAGTAACGCAGGAAATAGTATCTAATTTAAAAAAACGTGCTGAACAACGCGAATTTGTTACTGCCGAAGAGGTTGTTCCCGCACTTAAAGAGTATTTATTGTCATTATTGCAAGCTTGTAGTAAACCGCTTTTTGTGACAAAAACAGAAATTCCGTATGTGATTTTGGTTGTGGGAGTCAATGGCTCGGGAAAAACTACGACTATCGGTAAGTTGGTTAAACAGTTGCAAAAAAATGGCAAAAAAGTCATGTTGGCGGCCGGAGATACTTTTCGAGCAGCTGCCATTGAGCAATTGCAAATTTGGGGGGAGCGCAATAACGTACCAGTAATTGCGCAACAAGCAGGCGCAGATAGTGCAGCGGTTGCTTATGATGCTTTTAGTGCTGCAAAAGCTCGTGGCTCGGATGTTTTGATTGTTGATACAGCGGGGCGCTTGCATACACAAAGCAATTTAATGAATGAACTTAAAAAAGTCGTCAAAGTACTAAAGAAAATAGATGCAAATGTGCCGCATGAAGTTTTATTGGTTTTAGACGCTGGAATTGGGCAAAATGCACTTAACCAGGCGCGTGAATTTCAAGAGGCAGTGGGTGTGACTGGTTTAGTGCTAACAAAACTTGATGGAACGGCAAAGGGCGGTATAATTTTCGCAATTGCCAAGGCTTTGCAATTACCGATTAGATTTATTGGTGTAGGCGAAAAAATCGACGATTTACAGCCATTTAATGCCAGGGAATTTGTTGATGCGTTGTTTAAGGATGAATGGACGAATTAAGAAATGTATGAGTCACTTTGTGACAATTGTTTTTAATATTAACGTTTAAATGCAAGTACTCAAAAAGTGAGGATAAGATCGGGTGAAATTTCAAACCCCTGTATTGATAAACCTGAAAATTCCTGTATTCTAATTCGGGTGGCAGGGTGGGGAAGGCTCAGTGTGTCCCGCCGTCCCACCCTAAAAAATACAGCAATTTTTCCATTCTAACAATACCGTATTTTTTAATTACCCATAGTTTTTAAAAGTCACACTTAAACTAAATAACATATTGATTTATATGATAATGGTATTTGTATATCTTAATAAAAATATCGCGCAAGCGATTCATTTATTCCTTAATTCTTTCATTCTATATTTCATGTATGAATTCGTCCAATAACAACATCATTGAATTTCGCAATGTTAGTAAACGCTACGTTGCTTACGAAGATGCTTTGAAAAATGTTAATTTCGATTTAAAGCTTGGTGAAATGGCTTTTTTGACTGGTCCATCGGGTGCCGGCAAAAGTACTTTATTGAAGTTGATTGCCGCTATGGAAGAGTCAACTTTAGGTGATATTATTGTTGCTGGACAAAATATTAGTCATTTGTCACGAAGCGGTGTAGCGTCATTGCGTCGTGCGCTTGGTATGGTTTTTCAGGATGCGCAATTGCTTGAAAATTACACAGTTTATGAAAATGTCGCTTTACCTTTAACTTTGTTGGGTTTTCGGGAAAAAGACATTTCATCACGTGTACAGCCAGCTTTGGAACTAGTTGGATTGGGCGATAAGGCAAGGCGCTATGCAACCGCGCTATCAATTGGTGAGCAGCAACGTGTCGGCATTGCGCGTGCGATTGCCCATAAACCACCTTTGCTTTTGGCTGATGAACCTACCGGCAATTTGGATCCTGCATTGGCGGCGGAAATTATGCAACTGTTTATCGAACTTAATAAAACAGGTATGTCGATTTTAATTGCTACCCATGACTTAAGTTTGATTGCATCTTTACATTACCGGATTTTGAGTTTGAAAGAAGGAAGTTTTGCTAGTTAATTATGGTTCTGTAGCCGCAAGTTTTTGGCTTGTGTTTGTGGGGTAATTTTGACATAGATTTTGGTTTGTCTTTTGAATTTTGATTTATTTCTTTGTATTGATCTTGCGGGCTAAAGTATTAATATGCGCAAGCTAAAGCTTGCGGCTACGGAATTACGTGCGGCTACGGGCTTGCGGCTACGTTATTTATCAGTGATTTTTGAGAGGTTATAGCGTTATGAGCAAAATTTGGCGCAAATATCGTTTGGCGGAATTAGCATCTATAATGAAGCGCGAACATAAAAATAACCGCCTGGTTTCTTATCTTATTAATCATTTCAATGCGGCAATTGTAAGTTTGGATCGCATAATTTGCACGCCAATTTCCAGTTTATTGACTATTGTAGTGATTGCTATTGCTTTGGCATTGCCTTTTGGTTTAGCAGTTTTGTTGCAAAATGCGAAAGTTTTGACACAAAACTGGGATAAAGGGACGCAGATTTCCTTGTATTTAAAAATGAACCTTGCCGAAACGGAAAAACAAACTTTATTGCAGCAATTGCGTTCCGACAGCAATATCGCGAACGTGCAATATATTTCGCCGGAAGAAGGTTTGGAAACTTTGCAAAAAAGCGTTGATGTGCAGGGTGTGTTAAAACAACTGCAGGAAAATCCATTGCCGGGAGTGGTAGTTATAACACCAAAAGTTACCGAACCGCGTGCCGTTGATAGTTTGTTTAATATTATGCAACAACTGTCAGCGGTAGATTCGGTGCGCTTAGACCGCACCTGGTTTGAACGCTTGTATTATCTTGTTGAATTTGTCAGGCACGGTTTTTTAGCGCTTTTGTTTTTATTTGGTCTGGGAGTTGTTTTTATTGTGGGCAATACGATACGGCTAGCATTGCAAAGCAGCAGTAAAGAAATTAAAGTTTTTAAATTGATTGGTGCTAATGATGCTTATGTGCGGCGCCCATTTTTATATACTGGTTTATATTATGGTGTAGCTGGTGCTGGCTTGGCGTGGGTTATTGTATTTGCGGCTATGCTTTGGATAAGTGTGCCGGTGCATGATTTGGCGGCATCCTATGGCGGTGATTTTATTTTACAACGTCTGGACATAAATGGAGTTTTAACGTTATTTGGAGTGGGTGCTGTTTTAGGCTGGATTGGCGCAAGATTAGCAGTTATGAAACATGTGAGGAAAAATTAAAATGCTCGATATAAATACTTATTTAAATCAAATCAATGCACTTGAGGGTCGTCTTGACACCCTCCGGGGGTATCTTTGACGTAGCCAATAAGGAAACGCGTCTACAGGAAATTTTATGTGAATTAGAGGATCCAGAAGTTTGGAAAGACCAGGAACGCTCACAAAAATTAGGCAGGGAACGCGCACTACTGCAAGCAATTATAGAAGATTTTACGAAATTAGCTAAAGAGTTAATTGACGCTAAAGAAATGCTGGAGTTGGTTGTTCTCGATAATGATGAGAAAACTTTAAACGCCGTTATTGAAGATATTAACAAGTTGGAAAAAAAAATTTTCACCATGGAATTTAGCCGTAAATTTTCAGGTGCAATGGATAAAAATAATGCTTATATGGATATTCAATCTGGATCAGGTGGTACGGAAGCGCAAGATTGGGCGGAAATGATTTTGCGTATGTATTTGATGTTTGGTGACCGCCATGGTTTTAAAACCGAAATTTTAGAAACTTCGCCTGGGGAAGTTGCCGGTATTAAAAGCGCCACAGTAAAATTTAGCGGTGACTATGCATATGGCTGGTTGCG
>MGXG01000099.1 GCA_001801285.1 Gammaproteobacteria bacterium GWE2_37_16 | reverse complement strand
GAAATAGATAACAACCTTGTTGAAAATCAAATCCGCCCATTTGCTATAGGACGCAAGAACTGGCTGTTTATCGGCAACGAAAAATCAGCCAACATTGCCAGCTTACTCTATAGCTTAATCCAAACCTGCAAGCTTAATGATATTAATCCACGAGCTTATTTAATCTATGTTCTAAACCAAGTCCATAAGCTGCGCCGCTATCAAATCGATCCAGTCACGTTGCTACCACAATTTATCGACAAAAAACTTCTGGCTTAAAAGTAATTTTTAACCCATAATTTTTATATTTTGTATAGGTGGTGTTTTTAGGGGCTTACATTGCAAGGCTATTTATGAACTAATCATCAACTAAATAACTAATTAGTTGTTTATATTTGATTCTAAAACCACAGAGATTCTTTTAAAATATAGGAGTAGTAATATGTTTAAAGTTCCAACTTTTCAGGAAAGTAAAGAAAAAAGTCTTTTTTATACTCGCCAACAAGGAAGTAGCACTTTTAATTTTTACGTAGGTATAGATAAACAGCTTATAGCAGAAATGGTAAAAGATGGAAAGAACAAGTTGTTTCAAATCGATGGTGTTCCTTGTGATTTGCAGAAAGAACTAAATGAAGAAAAGTTAAAAAAATTACAAAAAGCCTTAGATCAATGCTTTTTTAGTACAGAAAAAGGAAAGGTTTTATTAAAGATTCGTGGTAATGGAGGATGGGGTGATGATTTGCATAGGGGATATGATGGGAAAAAGGAAGATAAATGGGAACCATGGCTTCTTCTAAAAGCAGGGATACGCTTTAAAAAATTTAATAAAAAAAGTAAACGACATTTTATTTATCATGGGGAAGGCGTACAGGGTACTTTTAAGTGGGCTAAAGAGACTGGATTAGGCGGCAAACATGATTTGATAGCAGCACATATAGCTCATTATTCAAATAGTATTGACTACAATCCTATGACCAATCCATTTGTAGATCAGAGTTGGCATTTTAATCTTTCTCCTAAAGAAGCAGATGGTTCAATGAGAGATTCTAGGTTATTGCATGTTTTGGATAAATTAATAAAAGCCATTATGTTATATAAAGAAGCACTTCATCTACCTAAAAAGAAAGATAGACAAAAGAAGATGAATGAAGCATTTGATGAATTGGGAAGAGGGTTACACCCGTTGCAGGATGTTTTTGCCCATACAAGCGCATTTGTCCATGATCTTTTTGCAGAAGTGAAGATAGCGGTTCCATATGGAGTGGTGCCACCATGGTTGTATTTATTCGCTAAAATCAAGAGATTCAAATACCACGATTTTATGTGGGCTCATGCAGATAATCCATATTATATATGTGAAGTTGATGGAAAATCCCCTAAAACTCAAATTGATGATGATAAGCGAGAAAAAAATAAAAAAGGTGGTGTGCCTAGTCAGCGTTACTCTGATACCAAACTCATGACTTATTTATATTTGCTTTTCTTTAGGTTAGCAACTGAGCCAGCTTTTTTTCATTCTGAGGAATATCAGAAAATTATACATGATTTAAAGATTAACTATAGAATTGCGAATAGCAATCATGAATTATTTTCTGTACCAATATTCACAGCAGAGATTAGTAGGAGATTACAACAAGCAGGATTGGGGACAATACCTGAAGATGATGTTATTTTTTTAGACAGAACAGTAGCTTTACCAGGTTCTTCGTCACAGCCACCCGACAGTTCACACATAAAAAACCAAACATTTGGTTTGTCTGCTTCAAAGTTAGAAATGCCAGTAGAAGGCTCTCATGGTCCTGGGTATTGTCATGGTCATCATTCTGGTCATCATAGTAAGCACAACCATGGACATAATTGTGCATGGTATAAGCAGCACGTAAAAGAGCGCGACAATCCTCCGGATTCTTATTGTCAGGAAGCATTCCTTGATTATAGAAGAAAAATAGAAAACAGGTTGAGTCCTGATGCTCTGAAAGATATACCTGCTCCTCCCCAGGACGGGAAATACGCATGGATGAGTCAGCGCGGAATGAGCACTTTGCATTATCAAGAAGGTATAGGTGATGCGCAGTGGAGAAGGGGGGTGGAAGGAAATGTCAATTCTTCATCCAGATCATTACCAGAATCTTTGGAGCAACAGCATCCTGTAACTTCTATGTCAAACCAAGGATCATCAAGCTATATATTAGAATTAGAGAATGAATCAGATGAAAATGATTCAATTGTGTCAGATATTCCTGTAGTTGTACCTGCGGGTTTGGTACTACAAGTAGTCCCTGGTGACGGACATTGTTTGTATAGAGCAGTTTCTTATTATCTACAACATGGGGAAGATCCTGCTTGGTTACGCAGAATAATTGCTGCAAACATAGAAGCAAATAGAGAGCGGTATCGTCAGCTTATTCCAGACGATATGAGTTTAGAAGAATATACTGCTGAATTGAGAAATACTAATGCTTTTACGGATGATCTTGAAATAAATGTCCTGATGCGGTTATTGGACCGACCTATTGTTATTATAGGATCAGATGGAGAAATTATAAATCCTAACGAAATTGATGTTTATTACGATAATTTAGGCAATGTACATCCATATACAGGTGAACCAATATTTGTTTTTTACAACGGAGAAGATCATTACGATGCTTTACTACTTCAAACTGGATTTAAGGGCAGAGACATCTTGTCTTGTTTACGATTTGCTCCTCGTGTGACTCATTCAGTTGAATATCCTCCTACAGATATTGGTGCTTATTTTGAACAAATAGCAAAAAATGTCAGTGTTTTGAGAGCTGTTATAGGAGAAGGAGCAACAAGCCCTAGAGAGGATATGAGTATTATTTGTCGAGCTTTAGCTGATTTGTTGAATTATTTGTCTGATAATCATAGATTTACGACGCTTATAGCAATTAGAGGGGATGTAGAGCGTCTAAGAAATTTACCAGGCGCAGGAATATCAAGTCCGATGGTGGATATGAGGATAGCTTGCCAAGGTATGCTTGATTTGGTGTATTGCTTAATGGAAGGGGATACACAACCTGAAATACTTGGGACTATTAAAAGAAATGTTGACATATTGCAAACTATAAGTGGGACCGGAACGCAAAGTGGATTGAATGATATGCGAATTTTATGTACAGGTTTGGTGAATTTGGTAGATGGGCTTGTGGCACTACAGCATGAAGAATCAGAATATAGTAGTGATGAGGAAGATGAAAGTGACATTTCAGATTCTTCCCCTATACCTTCTAGGATAAGCTCAAGTATTGATGCAGCAACGAGCCAATCATTACCGCCACCACCACCGTCTTGTATTTCAAGGAGCTCTATTTTATCAACTGTTCCAATGAGTTTAGCGCGACTATCAGTTTTTGCTCATGAAACATTGCATGCGCCTCCTCCTAGTATGCCAGTTTTACATTCATCAGGAATTTCTAGTACGTTTTTTCATATCTCTCTTACCAGCGGTATGCCGTCTTCTTCCATTGGAAGTACCTCAACTTCTAGTAGTGCAATACCTGTTGGTTCTGTGCAGGATAGAATACAGCAATTTAACCGAAGCTGATCGGAATATTTTTGAAAAATGATAATGACAAAAATGGTGTCATAATGATAAAAAAAATAATTTATCTGAAAGTGGTACAGGATCAATTCTTCCTACGGAGGAAGAACTAATTACTGAGTTAGAAAGAGAGAAAAAGTTGTTTTTAGAGAATAAAAATGGTTAAAAACGTATCTTCAAAGTCTAAATATCAAATTATCGATTTTAAAGAAGTAACCTATGAAGATTTTGAAGCTTGTGCAAAGGCAATATTACGAAATGAAGGTATGAATATACTTACAAATCCTAATAGAGGAGCAGATGATGGGGTGGATTTTTTTGTGGAAGAGAAAAACCCCAGATGTGTAATAAAATGGCTAGTGAGTGTAAAACATAATGCGACGACTGAAAATGAAAAAGCTGTATCGCACAACGATGAAAAAAATTTGAGGGATCGCATTGAACAACATGAAGTGCACGGCTTTATGGGATTTTATTCGACGGTTATAAGCAGTGGATTAGAAAAACAATTTCAAACATTGAAAAAACAGGGAAAGCAAGTTTATGTTTATGACAAAAATGAAATAGTAAAGCTCTTATTGGAAAGTAAAAATTCCGCAGTATTCGAACAATATTTTCCACACAGTTACAGTGTTTATCGTCAAAAAGAGAAAAAAATTACCAACGATCAATCATTATTACCGATAGGAAATTTTTTGCTACGGAAAGTGGATGATATTGTTGAATCAATTGTTAGTAAAAAAAGCAATCATCTATCTACTGGTTTTTATGATTTAGATGAAGTAACTGGTGGTTTACATAAAGATGATTTTTTTATAGTTGCAGGTCGTCCACTTGTTGGAGTAATAGATTTTATATTAAATATTGCCTCATATGCAGCTATAAAGGATAAAAAAAATACTGCTTTTTTCAATTTATCCCAATCTACTGATGATATTTTGCGAAGAATATTAAGTTCACTCGGACATATAGAGCACACTAAAATTGATCGATCTTATCTGCTTGTAGATGCCGATTGGGCGCGCTTAACATCTGCTGTTTCACTATCATTTGAAATGCCTTTTTGTATTAGCAACAATATGAATTTCCCTTTGGATGAATTATATAGGTATTTAGTAGATAACAAATTTGAATTGGTAGTAATAGACAATTTACAACATCTATTTTGGTTACAGCACAAAATACAAAACATGCTGACTATTGAACAGTTATGTCATGGTCTGAAAGAGTTTAGTCGAAAATTTCATATACCAATTATTGCAGGCTTAACAGTATTGTCAGATTTGGAAAAAAGGATTGATAAAAGACCATTGTTAACTGATTTAGGCGATTGGCAAGTTTTAGAAGAAATAGCAAATATCATTACTTTTATCTATGATGATCATTTATATAATGACTCTTCACCAGACAATGGCATATCTGAAATAATTATTGCAAAAAACACACATGGTGATAGATGTAAGATAAGGTTAGCTTACATTCCGCAGCACTCTCATTTTTGTAATTATTCAAATAAGTGTTATTGAACAGAGTAATGAGAAATGATTAGGACCTTGCTGTGAAGAGTTTTTTACCATAATCAAGTGTCTACTATATTAAATTCATA
>MGXG01000098.1 GCA_001801285.1 Gammaproteobacteria bacterium GWE2_37_16 | reverse complement strand
AAGTACTTCACATACAGCAACAATCTGCCAATTATTCTTTGATAAAGGCGGCGACTTTGTAAACTATGAATACCAATTTCTTTGGAATTATTTAGATCATCCAGGAACTGTTTTTCAAGTAATTCCTTGGATTTGGGTTTGCGGATATTGATGTCGACTTCAAGATCATGCAGTAAACTGCGGTGATTTAAATTGCTGGAACCGATTAAAAACCAGTCATCTAAAACTAAAGTTTTAGCATGCAGCATGCTAGGCAAATATTCAAAAATACGCGCACCAGCTTTGATTAGGTTGGCATAGAAGGTTGCTGATGTCCAAGGCATGAACATTACATCGGATTTACGTGGCAGTAAAATTCTGACGTCAACTCCAGAATGAGCGGCATCGTTTAAAGCTTTCAGCAAAAAATTATCAGGCACAAAGTAGGCATTAGTGATCCAGATTCTGGTTGTACAGCGTCTAATACGGCGTAATAAATTTTTGTATAAAATACGTCTTCTGTGTCTACCATTATTTAAACGGATAATTGGATTGGTTTTTACGTGACGAAAAATTTGGCGAATACGTTCCTGAATAGGGGTGTGATCCCAAGAAGAATTAAAAGCCTGTTTCAGAGAAGTTATATCGGCATTTTCTAAACGTACACCAGCATCGCGCCAATCTTCCCCAGCTTTATCCCTACCCAAATGACAAAGATCAATATTGAAACTGCCAAGATAAGTTATTTTGTTATCAATGATGCAAGTTTTGCGATGATTGCGGGAGTTGATTTTTAACAAAAGATAAATGGATTTTAATAGTGAAGGCACGCGCACAAAACTTCTGCTCCACTGCCAAAGTCGCCAAGGAAAAGGATGAAAAATTCTAGTTTCTCCACCCGCTTTTTCTAGTTTTTTTACAAAATGTCCACCCCATTGCGGCGTGCCGGCTCCATCCACTAATAAACGTACTTTAACACCGCGCAATGCGGCTTCATCTAAAGCAATAAGAATTTTTTCACCAAGTTCATCGTTATGATAGATATAAGTTTCCAGATCGATACTAGTTTTGGCGTTATCAATATCGCCAAGCAAGGCATCGAAGTACGCAGAGCCGCTGAAAAATATTTTTTCTTGGATATTGGGCATTGGTGTAAATTTTGAATTTGTTTTATGTGACTGCAAGCTTTAGCCTGCATCATAATCCAGAGTTAAAACCAATATACAAGCAATAGCTACTAAAACGCAAGCTAAAGCTTGCAGCTACAGAGATTGTGGCGAAGAAATTAACTGTTCTATTCCTTCATAAACCGCAATTAAATGGCGAATATTAGAAACAAAATCTATATCGGCAATATTGATGCGCAATATCGGTCCTTTATACCAATTAGTTGTATTTAAAGTATCTGGAAAAGCATCATAACGTATATTTAAAGCTTTAACTAAGCGTGATAGACCTTCGGGAATTTCATCATCGTTGGTTACATGCTTTTCTTCACTTCTTTGCCTTTCTTTAATGTTTTGGAAAAAAGCATCGGTATGACCGTGGAGAAAAATCATCAGATCTGGCTGGGGTAATTTTTTAAATTCTCGGTTAAGACGTTGGTCAATAACTCCCATAGCTTCACCAGTAAGGTAAGGCACTTCCAAATCGCGATGAAGTACTTCACAGAAAGCATAGCGATCGGCTAAAGATGAGCCGTCAACGCAAGTCGAATTGTGTAGACCGGCGGCAACCTGTAATTGCATTTTTCTTAAATCAAGATAAGCGTGCTGAATATTTAACGCTTCTTTTTCCAAACATTTTTTTGTTTCAATCCAAGATGGGCTATCGCTCAGTTCTTTGCTATGACAAGCAATAAAATCTTCAATGGCACAATAATATTTATGCAACGTTCTTCTTGCTGTGTCTTTTGCCGTAGCTAAAAGGGGAGTGAAGGCCTCATTTTGCGTAAAATGATCTTCATAACCTTCATCTGGTAGTTCAAACATGGCATTCATGCCGGTATTATAAGCTAAAACTTTAATCAACGAGCTTTTGCCAGCACCAATATTACCAACACAAGTAATTAAACAGCGCTGTTGGTTGAAATGTTTAATTAATCTGCGCACCACACCAGTTAAACGGTTCGCCACTTGATGTCGTTTGATAGAGATGTCTTCAGTAACATCTAATATGTTGGGAGATGTAATGGTAGAATTCATATTATATATTCCTAGCCTGATTCATACGACGTACTTTTTCACGAATCATACCTGCAATGACATGCACATAATCAGGGTGAGTGCGCATATCAATTTCTGCTGGTATGGTTAAGAGTTCTGCATCCGGAGGGACTATAGCGCGTTCTTGATATTTCAACAATGTTGCGCGCCAGTTGGCAGCAAGGTGTTCATAGCCTTCATGGAGCTCCTCCAAATATTGCATATTAATCATGGTTGCCGCATAAGAATCCCCATTTTCAGCGCGTTGTAAGCGTCGTTTTTCTAAATGGCTTGGCTCACAACGCAGATAAACCGTAAGATCAGGCAATCTAATGCGTTCGTTCTGTAAAGTTTGATAAAAAAGCGTTTCATAGAGGCGGGCGTGCGCTGCTGGCATTTCACCAGAAGTAATCATGCGTTTGACAAAAACTTCCGGACCATCCAAAAAGGGGCGATCCTCGATAATCATGGTGCTTTGATTGCCGTGGCGGGTCATGAGATGTCGAATTTCTCTTTGCTGCATAGTACGCATATGCAAAAAGGCAATTTCTGTTGGAAAAATATTTTTCAAGCGGTCATCATAAAATAATTTTAGGCAATCATCAGCTAAACCACCTTTCTCGATTCGTTCCGTAAAAGTATGTACAGTGGCATTATGTAGCAATTGCGCAAGTTCTGATTTATATGGATCTTGGGACAAAGCATCCATCAGCGTAGTCTTGCCGCTAAAAAGATTGCCCATCAGACCGATATGAAAGTTTTTTGCCATAGTTTTAAAATTATTAATTTTGAAAAAAATAGTGTTTTGGAATAACTTATTGATTTTAAAAATAATTCAATTTACATAGCTAAACTGGTTATTTTTAAGTTATTTAAGATAAGTCATACAACTCCAAAATATACATTTTTTACAGAAGTAGCAACTATAAAATATATATTTCTCCAACGAATTGAATAGAAGATATGTAAGGTAAATTGCTATATAAATCAAATGATTAGGAATTGTTTGTTGGTTTTTTGCTGTGTGTGGAGAGTTGAGGAAATTTTGTTCCCGCCCGCCCACCCAAACTAAGCCATATAATTATGTTTGGCAATACCGTGAAAATTGATGGGCCGATAGCAGCAGGTCTTTAACCAGCGTTGACGCTAAAGAGTAAACTACTGTATTGAAAAGTCCGAATTTGGCATCTATACTGGAGTTGGGTGGGGCGATGGGGCACCCAAGAAATAATGAAATTTTAAAAAAGAGACACAATATGAGTTTTAAAGGCGCGATTTTTGATTTAGATGGTGTGATTGTGGATACAGTGCCACTGCATTTGGCAGCTTGGCGGTACTTATTTGAAGAGAAATTTGGTGTGCCTTTTACTAAATTGGACTATGAAGCTAAAGTTGATGGAAAGCCGCGTATTGACGGTATATTGTCTGTTTTAACGCATTTATCACGCGAAGAAGCTACTGCTGCCGGAGATATTAAACAAGAGCGTTATCTTGAACTGTTACACCAAGATGAAATTATCAAATTCGCCTCGAGTTTTGCTTTAATTGAAGAATTATTAAAACATAAAATTTTATTGGCAACCGCTTCAAGCAGTAAAAATGCGCCTTATATTTTAGAAAAAGTTGGTTTGGCTAGGAAAATGCGATCGATAGTTTGTGGAGCGGATATAGTTTATGGCAAACCACACCCTGAAATTTTTCTTAAAGCAGCAACGGAACTAGGTTTAAATGCAAGAGAATGTGTGGTTTTTGAAGATGCCAAGTCAGGAGTAGAAGCTGCAAAGGCAGGTGGTTTTTTCTGTGTTGGCATTGACCGTCAGAATCAACCGCAAAATTATGTATTGGCTGATTTGGTGGTAAAAGATTTGTCAGAAGTAAAGTATGAAATGTTGGCGGAAAAATTGTTTAATTTTGAAAAAAAATAATAAAGACAACTAATTGAATTATATAGCAATTTAGTTAAAACAATCTGATTCAAGAAAATATTTTATGATCAAAAAAAAACAAAAATACACTGTGTCTGCTCCTGGTAGCTTGATGCTGTTTGGTGAGCATGCGGTTTTACATGGCAAACCGGCTTTAGTTTCTGCTATTGATAAACGCATCACTGTTGAATTATTGACTCGAGATGATGATGAAATAAATTTGCATTCAACATTGAGCGGTACGCAATCATTGCAACTGCAAGATATTGCTCCTGATCTTTGGCGCTCTTTGCCGAAATGGCATTTTGTTTTAGCGAGTATCACTTTTTATCAAAAACATTTACCATCTGGATTTGATTTAAAAGTTACTGCCGATTATGACGCCCCTATTGGACTTGGTTCTTCGGCGGCGGTCACGGTTGCAACTTTAGCGGCGTTGACATTATGGCTCGACAAAAAAGGACTTATGCAGCAGTCTTTATTGCGTCATACAGTACAGGTAATTAGAGAAGTTCAAGGCATTGCTTCAGGCGCTGATGCTGCAGCAAGTGTTTATGGCGGCGTTATTGCTTATCACATGCCAACACTAAAAGTTACCAAACTTGCCAATACTTATCCTTTAACGGTTATTTACTCCGGACAAAAAATAGCAACACAAAGCGTGTTGGAACACGTTAGTACTTTACAACAACGGCATGATCAAGTTTTTGCACATCTTTATGCAGCGATAGCTGCTTGTACACATGAGGCAAAACAAGCTTGGCAAATATCTGATTGGCAAGCCGTCGGTGAATTGATGAATATTCACCAAGGATTGCATGATGCTTTAGGAGTTAACACACAAAAACTCGTTGATTTGATTTTCGCTTTACGTAGTGATCCGAAAATATTTGGCGCAAAGATTTCTGGTGCAGGAATGGGGGATTGTGTGATCGGTTTGGGAAAAGCGGATATAAAAGAACTTATCGAAACTATATCCGCAAAAAATTCCCAAGCCCAACTAATTCCCGTGCAGATTAGCTCGCAAGGAGTTGCTGTAATTGAAAATTAAAACAGCTTATTTTTTCCTACCCTTTATTCTAGCTTCATGAATTCAATTTTGCTATTGTAGTAAAATTAACAAAAACAAGTTTATTATTTTTATGAAACC
>MGXG01000097.1 GCA_001801285.1 Gammaproteobacteria bacterium GWE2_37_16 | reverse complement strand
CGTTTTGTATTTTTAGTATCAATGCACCTTATCTTCACGTGGCTGCTACAAATAATTCATTAAAGTTACTAATTTTGGACGCAATTAACCCGAGACGCTCTGCTCGCGTCTTATTTTTCGTGCGAAAACACTGCCGTATTTCCTCAAATGCCGTACAGAAAATTAAAGCCCAAAAAAAGCTTCGGCTGTAGCTTGATCACGGACGTCACTCAAATAAAAAACAACCAATTTCCTTTCTTTATCAATAGCGCGATAAAGATAGCACCAACGGCCTTCAACCTTGACATAAGGTGCATAAGCATGCCCTTTTACTCCGGCTTTTCCTTTACGGCGACTGCATAATTTTAAACCTAGATCAACTCCAAAAGTTTGTACCCAGTTATTAACAGTTTGATGACAAAGATTAAATCCCCGCATACTCATCAATTCTACAACATCATCAAGACTTACCTTGAAACGGTAATAATAGTGCACCGCTATCATTACCACTTCGGTTGGATATTCAATAAAATTCAATTTTGCTCCCGTGCGTTTATTATATTGTCTCCCACAATTATAGCAACGGAATTGCTGATAGTTTAAAACAGTTTGCTTTTTTATTTGTTGCATGCTTATTGAATAGAAGTGTGGGCAATGCATTTGATTATCCTATATTGTTAGAAAATCCAATGATAAGCTTAATTAAGCCAGTAGCCAAATTATGTGTTTTGGACTCAGTGTTGACGAAACCAGCCTTTTTAACAAACACACTACCTAAATAAATATCTTTTTATTGGAATTTTTTTTAAAAACAGTTCCTTTAATAATATTACTAGTTTATTGTTATTATTAAGGAGCTAATATCAGTGGATAAGTTGCGTTTACCTATATTTTTCAAAAAGATAGGGCGTATTTTCCTTGTGAGTAGATTGCTGGAATTAACCCATTGCCTGTAAACAGAATGAGAGATTGTATTGAAACTAAAAAAAGATGGAAGTTATTCACAGGTTTTTAACAATTAGTTTTTCTTAAAGCTATTTCTACTGTTTTGGGAACTAAATCAGAAATATCCCCCCCTAAGTCGGCTATTTCCTTCACCATAGATGCTGATATGTACGTATAATTATTGGTAGCGGGCAAAAAAATAGTTTCTATTTTGGGGCATAATTTTCTATTCATATTGGCAAGCTGAAATTCATATTCAAAATCTGAGACAGCTCTTAACCCCCTTAAAAGGACGTAGACATTTAATTGTTGTGCGAAGGTTGTGAGCAAGCCTGAAAACTGTTTAACATGAACATGCTTGTTATGTGCAAAAACTTCTTTTATTAAAGAAATTCTGGTATCACAGGTAAATTTTGGATTTTTTGTACTCTTTGTAGCGACGGCAACAATTACTTCGTCAAACAGTAACAATGACCTCTCTATAATGTCTATATGACCATTGGTTATGGGATCAAAGGTTCCTGGATAGATAATGGTTTTTGTCATTTTGTCATCTCTTTCGATAGTTGATAATCGGAGTTGTTTGAGGCTATTTCCAAACCTTTATGAAAGTAGTATAGAGCCTTTGGGGTATCTTCATAAATTTCCATAAGAGAGCCAAGTTCAAAATAAATGAGGGGATTATTTTGGTCAAGAGATATATATTTTTCTAGGTATGTTCTAGATTTTCCCCACAAAGAATTTTTTTTGCATAAGTTCCCTAAACATAAAAGTAGGTCCTTGTCTTCTGGGTGGGTGTCAATCCATTTTTCAGCAAGAGCTAGTTGTCGTGTTGGATTGGTACTGTTTGTGGCTGAATAAAGAGACAATAAAGAAGGATGCCATTTTTTGATTAAAGCGTTCTTAAGGATTTGCTCGGCTTCAAGATGAGAGTCATTTTGGAGTAAATATAGCACATAACAGTAGGCTATATCTGGGGTGTTTTGTAAATATCTGGGTAACATCGACCAAAGCGCCCGTGTTTCTGTGAAAGTTCCTTTTTGAACAGACTCTTGTATTAATTGCAAATAGACAAGCTGTTCTAAATTAAGAAAATCCTGTTTTGACAATACTTTTCTGTTGTCTAGTAATGGTAATAAGGATCGTAAATTATCCCAATCGTGTAGTGATAAATAGACTTCCTTTAATAGTTTGATTATTAACGGGTGTTTAGGTTTTAAAATATGTAATTGTTTGAGGTTGCAAAGGGCTTGTTCCAGTTGATGGCTTTGAATTTGCATCTTTACCTGATAAAGGCTTATGGCAAATTCAGATTTTTTAATGCAACTATGTGCTTTGTTCAAATAAGTATCCCGTCTTTTGTGTGCGGATAAGTTTTGAGCAGCTTGAGAGGCGGTTAGGTAGGAAATAAATGGATTTGGGGAATGACGTGCAGAATGGATTAACTTTTTTTCTGCAGAAGCCCAATTTTCCTCGACTAAGTTTAATAAACCATCATTTGTAAGACGGATGGCTTTTTTTTCTTTATGTTTATGCCACCAATATTGTACTCTTTTAGGTAGGATTTTAGAGTTATAAACAAAGCGAAGAAAAAGATAAAAAAGAGCAAAACAGAAAACAAGGGAAAGAAGGGCAAACCAAAAAGTTGTTTCCAAGCTCCAATTATGATAGGTGACCAGCACATAGCCGGAATCTGTTTGAAGTTTTATGCCCAGCCAAACCGCAGCAAGTAAAAATAAAAAATAAATCAACAATCGTTTCATTGTATAATCGCCGTTTCTAAGAGTTTTTCTGAAGTTTCTAAATTGGGAAGCACCGAAGAAGAAGGAAACTTTTGTAATTCCTGTAGTTTATTTAGAATGAAAGAGATATCAGAGGGGATAATTTGTAACTGGTAACTATGCAAAGTATCAATCACCCGTTGAAGGTTGTTGTGGTAAATACTGTTCTGATTGTGTAACAGAGCCCATTTAGAGACCTCTAGTCTGTATTGGAGATTTAAAAGTAAATCTGTTCTTTGGTCGGTGGTCAATAACTTAAGTGGTTGTTGTTGCTCGCGAATAATTACGGCTTTTTTTAAAATAAGGAGACTGTTTTGCCATAGAGAAGACCAAAGAGAAAGGGGGAATTTAGTTATTGCTGTGGGAGAGGGACTCTTTTCTTTCAGTTCTATTTTTGGTTGAGACAAAGAGGATAGAGGACTTAATTTTTGTTGAATCACCTCTAGCTGAGATGCTACTTGAATAATATTGTTATCCCCTACGTTTTGGAGAGATTTTAAATCTTGATTAATGGAATTGCGTATTTTTACTATGGAGGGATTTTCAGAATGGGCTAAATTTTCTTCCGCACTAGACAAAAATTTGATCGCAGTAGCAGTATCTTTTGTTATGATAAGAGAGAATTTTGCTGTTTGAAGGGAATAATAACTTTGCAAAAGGTAAAAAAGATCAGTTTTTTGTTTGTTAGAAGCTTCAAGTTTTTGTATTTTGGTTTGTAGTGAGGAAATAGTGATAGATTGTTGTCCTAATTGTGAGTCAGACTGACTTAAACTTGTTTTGGCTATTTGTAAAGCGGCGCGTGTTTGCTCGTTGGTAATATGATTATGAATTTGCACCACTAAAAGGGTAATTGATGTAGCTAAACTAAAAAAAACAGCGATAGAGAACAATATAAAAAATATTTTATATTTGGGCTCTAAAATAGAGGGAATATTTTTTTTTCTCTTAAGGGGTTGTTGTTTCATATTTGTCACTATGGTATTTAATTTGGTCATAAGGATTTTCCGTGGACTCTTCTTGTTGCACCATGAAGGGACAGTCGGAAACGTTGGTTGACTTGCATGTTTTTAAACCAGGGTTTTTAGTAACCCAGGCTTGTCCATATGGATCTAACACAAGGATACTTTTGGCGGGCTCTATCGCGATTGGAAAATCAAAATTTTCCTTTCCTTGGTAGAGACAAATAATTTTGCCAACGTTTACTCCTATCCATTGTGCTTCAAGAAAGGTGTTTATTTCTTGGGCAAATGAGGGGCTAAAACTTTGCCATCCCCCCTCCCTGGCAGACCAGCTTAAGCCGTCTTTGGTTAATTCCGAGACAGATGGACAGTAATATGTTTGTGGTTTTTTGGGGGATGAAGAAATCCCGTCATGGGAGTTATTCGGATTGTCGGCAAAAATAGGATTAGAGCAGAAAAACAATAGAGTAGTAATGGTTGCTGTATAGAAAGAGTTTAATTTGAAAAGATGGTTGGTTTTCATAAAAGTTTTTGGGCTTGGTGATTTATTTTGTGTTATTATAAACCTAAAAAGCATAATTTCATTAACTCTTTTAATTAAGTAAAAAGAACAAAAATATATGGCAAGCTTACATTTTTATTATTCCGCGATGAATGCGGGGAAAAGCACTATTTTATTACAAGCCGATTATAATTACAAAGAACGCGGAATGGATACTATTTTGTTTGTACCAAAAGTGGATAATCGTTATGGAGCAGGAAAAATCACTTCACGTATTGGCTTAAGCGCGGAAGCGATCGCTTTCGATAAAACATTCGACCTTTTCTTATACACAAATAACGCAATGAGGAGCAATGACAAAATAAAATGTGTGTTGGTTGATGAGGCACAATTTTTGACTAAGGATCAGGTTATACAGTTAGGGGATATTACGGACAATTGGCATATTCCTGTTTTGGCATATGGCTTACGGACAGATTTTTGTGGTGAGCCCTTTGAGGGAAGTAAGTATTTATTGGCTCAAGCTGATATTTTGCTTGAAGTTAAAACCATTTGTCATTGCGGAAAAAAAGCGACGATGAATTTGCGCATCGACGCAGAGGGGAATGCGTTGACGAAGGGAGCCCAAATAGAAATCGGAGGCAATGATCGATATGTAGCTGTTTGCCGCAAACATTTCAAGAGTGCAACGGGTGGAGGGAGTCCTTAGGCTGGGTCCCAACGTGGACGTTTTTAAAGAGCAGAAAGATTATAAATTCCCAGGGGGTGGAAAAGGGAATCCACTTTTGGCGGGTTTTTTTGTTATGTGTAGGGGTGGCTAGTGCAGGGTTGGCTCGCCCGTTGCATACGGTATTCTAAGTATAACTAATGCTCGAGTCTATTTGTGCCAAACCTCTGTGTTTTGATTTGAAAGGTAAGTAGTTTAGGATAAATGTTAGCATTATTTTTCAGGCGGCAATATACCAATCAATAGCTTAACTGTTTCATGTGTTTTTTGATTTCTGTGATAAGGAAATATTTTAATGGGTAAAATTTCTAAGGTTGGATAAGCCTTTAGAACTTCGGCTGGGAAATGATCTG
>MGXG01000096.1 GCA_001801285.1 Gammaproteobacteria bacterium GWE2_37_16 | reverse complement strand
CAAGAAATAAGGCGTTAGTATTCACTATTTGCAAAAAAGGATATAAATTTAAAAGGTAGGATATGATTTCGTCGTTAACAGCGCTAAAAATATTGGAAGGAGGCAGTTCAATGCCTTGTGTACGATTTTCCCAAAGGTTTTTTAAAAAAAAATCCAAGGTACTTACCTTGTTGGCTTCATTTTGTTGTAGATTAGTCATGCTTTGAAATTTTTAGGTGGTTAAGTTTATTAATTTGGATTGCCAGATAAAACCCAGTAATTAAATTATGATTCCATTTGTTGAATGGATAACTACTTATTATAAAAGAATATTTAATAAAAATATACTGAAGTGTGGTGATTTTAGTTATAATCAAAATTTATAAATGCAAAACATATAAATTTCTTATGCAATATATTCGTATTCGCGGCGCACGTACGCACAATTTAAAAAACATTGACCTTGATTTGCCTCGCGACAAGTTAGTTGTTATTACGGGTTTGTCCGGATCAGGTAAGTCCTCGCTTGCTTTTGACACTCTGTATGCGGAAGGGCAAAGGCGCTATGTGGAATCATTATCTGCTTATGCACGGCAGTTTTTAGCGATCATGGAAAAGCCTGATGTTGACTTAATTGAGGGTTTATCTCCGGCAATTTCTATCGAACAAAAATCAACTTCCCACAATCCACGTTCAACTGTTGGTACAGTCACGGAAATTTACGATTATTTACGGCTTTTGTTTGCGCGTGCAGGTCAACCGGTTTGTCCAAAGCATAACATTTCCTTAGAGGCGCAAACTGTTAGTCAGATGGTGGATATGGTTTTAGCTTTAGACGAAGGCACAAAAGTTATGTTGTTGGCTCCGGTGGTACGCGAGCGTAAAGGTGAACATCGTGAGCTTTTGGTAGATTTGATTAAACAAGGCTTTATCCGCGCCCGCATTGACGGCAAGATTGTTGAATTGGATCAAGCGCCTAAGCTAAGTTTAAACCATAAACACACTATTGAAGTTATTGTAGATCGCATTAAAGTGAGGATGGATTTGCGGCAACGTTTGGCCGAGTCTTTTGAAACCGCTTTACGTTTGGCAGATGGTCTGGCTGGAATAGCAGTGCTTGATGATGCTAAACTAGGAGATAAAATTTTTTCTGCTAAATTTGCTTGCCCTGAGTGTGGGTATAGTTTAACCGCGTTAGAGCCACGACTTTTTTCCTTTAATAATCCGGTTGGAGCTTGTGCGGCATGTGATGGATTGGGTGTGCAACAACTTTTTGATCCGAATAAAGTAGTAATTAATCCGGAATTTAATTTGAGTAGCGGTGCTATTCGTGGTTGGGATTGCAATAATCCTTATTATTTTTCTATGCTGACTTCTTTGGCAAAGCATTACGATATTGATTTGAATAAACCTTTTTGTAAATTGCCAAAACACAAACAGGATTTGGTTCTTTATGGCAGCGGGGATGAGGAAATTACTTTTCATTATGTTCTAGGCAATAACAAAAAAGTAGTGCGTAAAATTCATCCTTTTGAAGGGGTTATTCCTAACATGACGCGTCGCTATCGTGAAACTGAATCAGAAGCGGTACGTGAAGAATTAGCTAAATATTTAAGCGCCAGTCCCTGTCCCGAATGTAAGGGGACGAGACTACGATTAGAAGCACGTTATGTTCTTGTCGGGGATAAAAATTTACCAGAAATTGCACACTTAACTATTACGGATGCATTGGATTTTTTTAAAAACTTACACTTGTCAGGCTCGAGAGGCGCAATTGCCAGTAAAATTTTAAAAGAAGTTTGCGATCGCTTAAGTTTTTTAGTTAATGTGGGCTTGGAATATCTAAGTTTAGATCGCAGTGCGGAGACTTTGTCAGGTGGTGAGGCGCAACGGATTCGTCTAGCCAGCCAAATTGGTTCAGGATTGGTTGGGGTTATGTATATTTTGGATGAGCCTACTATTGGGTTGCATCAGCGCGACAACCAAAGATTATTGAAAACCTTGACTTATTTAAGAGATTTAGGGAATACAGTCATCGTTGTTGAACATGATGAAGAAGCGATTCTTAGTGCCGATTATGTTGTCGACATTGGTCCTGGAGCTGGGGTTCATGGTGGGCAGGTGATTTTTCAAGGTACTCCAAAAGAATTAGTAAAAAGTCAGGCTTCTTTAACAGGGCAATACTTGTCGGGAGCAAAACAAATTAGCGTTCCGAAGGCTCGTGTTTCCTACAATGCAAAACGTGTGATTAGCTTGTGTGAAGCAAAGCAGAATAATTTAAAAGGGGTTGATGTCAAAATCCCCATCGGGTTATTTACTTGTGTTACCGGGGTTTCAGGTTCTGGCAAATCAAGTCTAATTAACGATGTTCTGTATCCTCTTGCGACGCGTGCTATTAATGGTTCTGGTTCCTTTGGTCAACCAAAGAATTTTCGTAGCGTTGATGGGTTAGAGTTTTTCGACAAGGTTATCGATATTGATCAAAGCCCAATTGGACGTACGCCACGTTCAAATCCAGCTACTTACACTGGATTGTTTACAGGTATTCGTGAATTATTTGCAGGTACACAAGAGGCACGTTCTCGTGGCTATCAAATTGGTCGTTTTAGTTTTAATGTTAAAGGCGGGCGCTGTGAGGCGTGTCAGGGTGATGGACTCATCAAAGTAGAGATGCATTTTTTGCCGGATGTTTATGTTGTTTGTGATGTTTGTCAGGGGCGTCGCTATAATCGCGAGACGTTGGAAGTGCGTTATAAAGGGAAAAATATTCGCGAAGTTTTAGAAATGACCGTTGAGGAAGCGCGAGATTTTTTTGCACCAATACCAAGTATTGCACACAAATTACAAACTCTTCTTGAGGTTGGTTTATCTTATATTCGCCTCGGACAAAGTGCGACAACTCTGTCTGGTGGTGAAGCACAGCGTATCAAATTGGCAAAAGAGCTGTCGCGTCGTGATACAGGTCAAACCTTATATATTTTAGATGAACCAACGACAGGCTTGCATTTTCACGATATCAAACAACTTTTAGGAGTATTGCAACAATTGCGTGATAGAGGTAATACTATTGTTGTGATTGAACATAATTTAGATGTTATAAAAACAGCCGACTGGATTATTGACTTAGGGCCTGAGGGCGGTGATCGTGGCGGTCGCATCATAGCTTATGGGACCCCAGAGACAGTTGCCAAGAATAAAAATTCTTATACGGGGCAATTTTTGCATAAACTTATGCAACATATTTAATGTACAAGGTATAGTAGCCGCAGGCTTTAGCCTGCGCAACAGCTTGCGACTACGGTATTGATCTGATTTTGAAAGAGTGATTAACTTTGCGAGTTATCTTTGCTTTATAGTGAGGTAACTATATTTTCCAAATTTAACTATTAACTCGTGAAGGAGATTATCTTATATGTTTAAATTATGTAATATTTTAATTTTAGGTGCAACTTTGGGGTTGACTGCAATGGCTTATGCTGATGAAAGTCAGTCTCCAGTTGTCAATCATGCAGTGACGGCGGTGGCAAAAGACACCAAGGTTGCTAATGCAGACAAAAAAACAGAAAAGAAAGCAAAAAAAGCTAAAAAGGCGGTTATAAAAGCCCAATTGGATATGGAGGCCTTCAATAGCGCAACGGATGGTGATATTGAAAAAGCGGTTGGTAAAAAAGCCGCTGCTCGTATTGCAGCAGCGAAAACCAGGCTTGGCGGTAAATTTGCTGATACCGATCAACTTGGCAAAGAAGCTAAGATTGGGAAAAGACAAATGCAAAAATTAGCTAAAGCTTTCCCGAAGGCTGCGGAAATTTAAGACGCTGTAGCCGCAAGCTTTAGCTTGCGTACTAAACATTACTCATATATTATTTTTGTTTCGATTTTGTTACGCAGGCTAAAGCCAAGCGGCTACGGAAAACTTCATATGTTAAACTCTTTCCCTCTTTTTATCGGTCTTCGTTATATTCGAGCTAAACGGCGTAATCATTTTATTTCCTTTATTTCTTTAGCTTCCATGTTAGGAATTGCTCTTGGTGTGATGGTTTTGATTACGGTTTTATCGGTGATGAATGGTTTTGACGACCAGATTAAAAACCGTATTTTTACCGTGGTTCCACAAGTGACTGTCAGTAATCCTTATGGAATGTCTGATTGGGGCTCGTTACAGACACGTATCGCTAAAGAAGCGCACGTAGTTGCAACAGCTCCTTTTGTTGCCGGACAAGGTATGTTAAGTAGTGCTGGGGTTGCTTCAGGTATTTATTTTACTGGTATTGAACCGCGCGAAGAAAAGCGCACTTCCGCAATAACGCAGAAAATGTTAGCTGGTTCTTTAGAAGCATTGAGAAAACACTCTTTCGGTATTGTTTTAGGTGTTGATTTAGCTAATCAACTTGGTGTTGTGCTTGGTGATAAAGTGACTTTGATTATTCCTCAGGCAAGCATTACTCCAGTGGGAGTTTTGCCGCGCTTTAAACGTTGTACGGTGGTTGGTATTTTTCAAGTGGGTGGTGGTTTTCCCTTTGATGCTAGTTTAGCTTTTTTAAATTTAACTGACGCGCAACAACTATTGCAAATGGGGGATAAAATTAGCGGGGTGCATGTTAAGGTTGCTGATTTATATGATGCTCCAACGCTGAGCGAAAAACTTAAAAAAGCTCTATCGGGTAATTTTCAGGTAAGCGATTGGACTCAGGAATATGGACCTTTGTTTAAGGCGATTCAAATGGAAAAGACGATGATTTTTGTTATTTTACTTTTTATTATTGCTGTGGCTGCCTTTAACCTGGTTTCAACTTTGGTGATGGTGGTAACTGACAAACAATCAGATATTGCGATTTTGCGAACTTTGGGTGCAACCCCAAGAACCATTATGAATATTTTTATGGTACAAGGCGCAGTGGTTGGTTTGGTTGGCACATTAATTGGTGTTATTGGCGGAATTTTATTAGCCTTAAATGCGCCACAAATGGTTGCATTGATCGAGCACGTGTTTCATGTGAATTTTATTTCTTCTTCGATTTATTTTATTGATTATTTACCCTCACAATTAGAATGGTCTGATGTGATAAATATTGGTGGGGCGGCATTGTTGATGAGTTTATTGGCAACAATTTATCCAGCCTGGCGGGCATCTAAAACGAATCCTGTTGAGGCATTGCGGTATGAGTAGGGTAAGAAAGTTTAAATGTTGAATGTTGAATTTTAAATTAATGAGTCACTTCGTGACGATTTTTAAGGCTTTGTCGAATAATTAAAAAAACCATGAATAACGTAGCCGCAGGCTTTAGCCTGCTATATATTATGTGCAATAATTGTATTTTATGCAGACTAAAGTCTGCGGCTACAAAATCGTTATTAAGACTAATTATTCAACAACGCCAACTTTTAAGATATGTAAGTAAAATTGCATTATAAATCAATCTGTTATTTTTATATGAGTAATTTTTCACAACAAAAACCAGTTTCCCCATACGTTCTTGAATGCATTGGTTTACAAAAAACTTATGCCGATGGTGAGTTGTACGTTAAGGTTTTAGCCAACGTTGATTTACAATTGGCTAGAGGTGATATGTTAGCGATTGTCGGTCCTTCTGGGTCTGGTAAAAGTACGTTGTTGCATTTGTTGGGTGGGCTTGACCAGCCTTCCGCTGGAAGTGTGCGCGTTTGTGGTGTTGACATCAATACGCTTTCAGAAACGCAAAAAAGTGCGTTACGCAATTACCATTTAGGCTTTGTTTACCAATTTCATCATCTTTTGCCAGAATTCAATGCTTTGGAAAATGTAGCAATTCCGTTACTTTTGCGTGGTATTGATCCTAAAGTAGCTAGTGATG
>MGXG01000095.1 GCA_001801285.1 Gammaproteobacteria bacterium GWE2_37_16 | reverse complement strand
AAAAGCATTATTAAAGCGATAGAAGAAGATAACTACGATGATATAGTTGCTAAAACTTATGCGCGTGGTTATTTGCGTGCTTATGCGCAAATGCTTAATCTTTCAGAGAAGGAAATTTTAGCTGGTTTTGACCAATTGAAAAAAGACTTTGTTCCCTATGATACGCCAGTTAAACCGGAGCGTTATGAAAATGCTGGTATCTCTTCTTCCTATGGACATAAAAAAACGCGCTGGTTAAGTTATGGTGTGATTTTTGTATTAATTTTATTGGTTTTTGTCTGGTCTTTTAATAGGCACAGTGGTACGGAAGTGAAAACCATATCGCCGCAGACAAATACCAGTTTGACTCCTTCCGAAGCAGTTACTACCGACACAACGAAACTTGGTAATGTCATAGCTTTGCCGACAACAGATCAAGTTATTGATAGTGCGCAACAGATTAGTGATCAGGCGAAAATTAAGGATAATAGTAGTTTGCCGCCAGCTGTTGATGTTGGACAAAGTCAGGAAGCTAGTGGTGTGCAAGATCAATCTACGAACGATAAGTCTAAAAGTTCTAAAGAGGATGTGAAAAAGAATCATTCAGCCAAAAAACAACACGTTTCTGAAGATGATTTGTCTGCTTCTAGTGATGATGAGTAATTTAGTGAAGTTAAAGACTTTCTGGTTGTAAGCATGTGGCCACAAGCTTGTAACCGCAAGCTCGTAGCCGCAAGTTCGTAGCCGCAAGCTTCAGCTTGCGTAATAGGATCATCACCACACATATTATTTAACATGAATTTTAACGCAGTCTAAAGCCTGCGGCTACTTAGCGAATAATTACGGTTTTATTTATGAAAAAAAACCTCCAAGCGATTCGTGGCATGAACGATATTTTGCCTAATGAAATATCTGTTTGGCAGCACGTGGAAAATATCTTGCGCGAAGTGTTGTTGAATTACGGTTATCAAGAAATTCGTACGCCTATAGTGGAATCGACGGAACTTTTTGTGCGCACGATCGGTGAAGTTACCGATATTGTAGAAAAAGAAATGTACACTTTTTTGGATCGTAATGGTGAAAGTCTTACTTTGCGTCCGGAAGGTACGGCAAGTTGTGTGCGTGCAGGGATTGAACATGGACTGCTGCATAATCAGATCCAGCGTTTTTGGTATCAGGGTGCGATGTTTCGTCATGAACGACCGCAAAAAGGGCGTTATCGCCAGTTTCATCAGTGTGGAATCGAGGTATTTGGGCTAAAAGGTCCGGATATCGATATCGAAATATTATTGCTCGCCGCGCGGTTATGGCGCAGGCTTGGTATTTCCAATAAAGTCACCCTACAAATCAATACCTTGGGAAATAGTGCTTGTCGCGCTCGTTATCGTGAGGCTTTGGTTACTTATTTTGAGGAAAATCTTAATTTGCTTGATGTTGATTCTGAACGCAGGCTGCACACCAATCCACTACGTATTTTGGATAGTAAAAATCCGGCAATGCAGGATTTGATCGCGTGTGCGCCGAAATTATTGGATTTCTTGGATGAGGAGTCGCAGGCGCATTTTTCTGGTTTGCGGTATTTGTTGGATGTGGCTCAAGTTGCTTATACTATCAATCCGCGTTTGGTGCGTGGTTTGGATTATTATGGTTTGACGGTTTTTGAATGGGTGACAACTGAACTTGGTTCGCAGGGTGCTATTTGTGCAGGTGGGCATTATGATGGATTGGTAGAGGAATTGGGCGGTCAGGCGACGCCGGCAATCGGTTTTGCGATTGGTTTGGAAAGATTGGTTGCTTTAGTATCTCAAGTTTCTGAGTTTGAAAATAATCCTGATGCGTATTTGGTTATGTTAGGGGATGAGGCTTTAGCGGCTGGATTGGTTTTGGCGGAAAATTTACGCAATGCGCAGCCGCAATTGAAATTAATTATGAATTGTAATGGTGGTAATTTTGGTCAACAATTAAAACGTGCCGATAAGATTGGTGCGCGTTTAGCGTTGATTATCGGCGAAGATGAAGTGAAAACGAAAACAGTAACAGTGAAATATTTACGGGAAGATAGGCAACAGGAGAATATGAGTTGGGAAAAGGTGGTAAATGAAAGAATTAAGGAATTATATTTACTGTAATTATCCAGTATAACTACTCGAAAAAGATGTATAAAAACCAAAGACACAGGAATTGTATACATGGGGAGTTATATTTAAGTTGTTTTAATAGCCCCATAATGTGTTTGTTATTTTATGTGCATTTTTGTATATAAATCTCGTAAAGTTTGGTTTTATTATATGAATGATTAGATACTATTAACAATAATTAATAAAAAAGGTAACAAAACTATGAGATTATGGGACTCAATAAAAAAAGTTGTAAGCATCATTAAAAATGCTGGTTTAGCTGTAGTCTTTCCAACTATTGCTATTAATAAGGAGTTTGGACCAGTAGCGGCGACAAGAGCAACAGCGGTAGCGGCTGGTGTTTTAGCTGTGGGAGAGATTTTTGAAGCGGTAAGTATAGATGCCCCAGCGATTGTAAAAGCAGTGCAAGATAAAAAATTTTGCAGTCGGGCTGGTCTTACTCCGACTGCTGGTGCGGTAAGCAAATTATCGGTAGCTACAGGATGTGCGATATTGGTTTTAGAGGTAGCAGGACTTGCTACAGTTGGATTTTGGGTGGCTCCGGCATGTTTTGCCGGTGCTTATGGGCTGAATGCTTTGAAGGCATTGGTTACTACTGAAACTAAACTAAGTGAAAAGGGTATCGCACTGCGTGATATTGCCATAGAAGTGTTGGGTCCTGTTGGCTTGCTTACCGCTAATACTGGAGTTGCAGCATTAGGGTGTGCAATAGCTACTGTTCCTGCAGCACAAAGGCTATATGGTAATTTTGTCGGATTGTTTCATCATTCTGACAGGGTTGGTTATGTGCCAATCGAGAATAGGATGTCTACTAATCAAAGCGACGACTATAATGATTTATTTAAATTGACGAATGATATGTTGGAACAAGCGCAGTCACGATAGCCTAATTCGTAGTGTGAAAGCAACTTTTTCTACTTTTTACTAGCACTTACACATAAACTTGACGCCAGGCATTCTTGCCTGGCGTTTTTTGTCTATACAATGGAATTTATAATTAGCAATTTAGCATGGTACTGGTAAGGTATTATGTTTTATGGCATCATATTTGCATCTGAATTTTTACAAATTTTCAAGTCTTAAAACTGGGAAAATATATGACTGAACATTTATCCGATCAAGAACAGATTCAAATGTTGAAAAACTGGTGGAAGCAATATGGCATGACGCTGGTTATTGGTTTGTGTGTATTTTTATCTGCCAGTTATGGCTGGCGTTATTGGCAACAGTACAAAACGCACCAAACAGAACTGGCGTCCATGATCTATAGCGAAGTAATTAATTTAAATGATATGAATAAAGCCGATGAGGTGAAAGTTCTTACGGAAAATTTACTAAAAGATTATCCGAGAACTGTTTATGCCAGTTTGGCGGCGTTGATAGTAGCTAAAGATGCGGTGGAGTCTGATAAATTAGCTGATGCTGAACAGAAATTGCAATGGGTTGTTGACAAGGGCAAACAAAAAGCATTGCAACAGCTTGCACGAATCAGGTTGGCGCGAGTATTATTAGCAGATAAAAAACCAACCGAGGCATTGGCGGTATTGGCCAAACTGGATGTTACTACAGCGTTAACAGCAGAAGCGGCTGAGGTGAAGGGCGATGTTTTAGTTGTTCTTGGTAAGAAGGCTGAAGCATTACAGTCTTATCAAATTGCGCTGACGATTAATAAAGTCAAAGCAGTTGAATCGCCGTTATTGCAGATGAAAATTCAGGAAGTGCAATAGGGAGAATGAAGAAATGAAAGAATGACAAAATCGGCATGAAGCCAGATTTTGAACGGCTGAAAGCCGACCCCGTAGGGGCGAGAAACAGGATGTTTCGAGTAACGAATGAAGGAAGGAATTTCGGTATCGGTTTGCGATGATTTTTAGTTTTTTTGTAATATCTCAAAAAGTTTTGGTGTTGTAATTATGCTTACGTAGCCGCAGGCTTTAGCCTGCGCTAAAATACGTGTTAAATCATATATGTATGCAATAATGAAAACGCAAGCTAAAGCTTGCGGCTACGTTATTCTTGTAATTTCCCCAAGGTTTTTGAGAAGTTACCGTTTTTTTAATAATATATTGATTTATAGAGTAATTATATTTACATCTCTATGTTAAGCATCGCGCAGCGATTCGTTATTTTAACATTTAAAATTTAAAATTTCTTTAGGGGTAACTATGCGTATTTTAAAATTTTTCTTTCCTGTCTTAGGTGCGGTTTTATTAGCATCTTGCTCAGCCGTGCATAAATGGCAACAAAACTCTAATTCTGCAGATGACTATCGCGATGTGGCGCCTTTACGAGTGCCGGTAGATATGTCTTACCTAAAAACAGAAAATTACTATCCTATTCCAAGTTTAGATCAAACCGTAAGTCGCAGATCGGCTCCAATTGATCAGGAAAAGCTTATGTTGCCACCAGGAAGTATGGCTGCGAAACTCGATGTTTCCAAAACACGTGCAAAATAAAATTAGGGGCGGGTGTTGACATTTAGTATTTGTATCCGCAGATTGAAGCTTGCGGCTACACGTAAATTTATTGTTTATAAATTGATTGCGGTGTAATTGTCAGCAGACCCTAGTCAACTGGTTGTTTGTCTGCAAGTGAGACAGCATTACATTTTTTACTTTTCATTCTTTTTCTTTAATAAAAGAGCAAAGGATTGTGATTTTTTTTATTTTTATCCTTGAAAATTCAAGATTAATCTCCATTTATATCTTTAGAGTAAAAAAAGATAAATAATTTTTACAATGTATGTAACTTCTCAAAAACTATGGGTAAATTACAAGAATAACGTAGTCGCAAGCTTTAGCTTGCGTCTTCATTATTGCCTACATATATGATTTAACACGTATTTTAGCGCAGGCTAAAGCCTGCGGCTACGTAAGCATAATTACAACACCAGAACTTTTTGAGATATTACCAATTTATTTTTTAACACATTGATATTATATAATCATTTAATTTACATAGATTTAAAATTTCTTATAGAGGAGTAAACACATGGCAAATAGAATCATCGGTATCGATCTTGGAACAACTAATTCTTGCGTCGCGGTTTTAGAAAGCGGCGGTAAGGTTCGTGTTATTGAAAACAGCGAAGGTGATCGCACGACACCGTCAATTGTTGCTTACACTAAAGACGGAGAAATTCTGGTTGGTCAATCTGCAAAACGTCAAGCAGTTACCAATCCAAAAAATACTTTAGCTGCGATCAAACGTTTGATTGGGCGTAAATATGAAGAAAAAATGGTACAACATTCGATGTCGATGGTGCCATATCACATTGTTAAAGCTGATAATGGCGATGCCTGGGTGGAAGTGCAAGGTGATAAAAAACTTGCGCCACCGCAAATTTCTGCTGAAGTTTTGATCAAAATGAAAAAAACTGCGGAAGCCTATCTTGGTGAACCAGTTACTGAAGCAGTTATTACAGTTCCTGCTTATTTTAACGATTCACAACGTCAAGCAACTAAAGATGCGGGACGCATTGCAGGGCTTGAAGTTAAACGTATTATCAACGAACCAACTGCCGCCGCGCTTGCTTATGGTATGGATAAAAAGCATGGTGATATGAAAGTTGCCGTTTACGATTTAGGTGGTGGTACGTTTGACGTTTCCATTATTGAAATTGCCGAAGTGGAAGGCGAACATCAGTTTGAAGTTTTATCTACTAATGGTGATACTTTCTTAGGCGGTGAAGATTTCGATGCACGTATTATCGATTTCTTGGTTACTGAATTCAAAAAAGAGCAGGGTGTTGATTTACGTCAGGATCCTTTGGCTTTGCAACGTCTGAAAGAATCGGCGGAAAAAGCTAAAATTGAACTTTCCTCGTCTCAACAAACTGATGTTAATTTGCCATATATTACGGCAGATGCCAGCGGTCCAAAACATTTAAATATTCGTATTACTCGCGCCAAACTTGAGTCTTTGGTTGAAGATTTGATTGCCAAAACGCTTGAGCCTTGCAAGGTTGCGCTAAAAGATGCCGGTTTAAAAGCTTCTGATATTAATGAAGTTATTTTGGTCGGTGGTCAAACGCGTATGCCGAAAGTGCAAGAAGCGGTTAAAGAATTGTTTGGTAAAGATGCTCGTCACGATGTTAATCCTGACGAAGCAGTAGCAATCGGTGCAGCCATTCAGGCTGGTGTTTTGTCTGGTAGCGTTACCGATGTTTTATTACTTGATGTTACGCCACTGTCTTTGGGGCTTGAAACTTTGGGCGGTGTTATGACCAAGTTGATTGAGAAAAACACTACTATTCCAACTCGTGCTGCACAAGTGTTTTCAACGGCAGCTGATCACCAAACAGCAGTTACTATCCATGTTTTACAAGGCGAGCGCGAAATGGCGTCGGCAAATAAATCACTTGGTCGTTTTGACTTAGCAGATATTCCGCCAGCACCACGTGGGATGCCGCAGATTGAAGTATCGTTTGATATTGATGCCAACGGTATTTTGAATGTTTCGGCAAAAGATAAAGCAACTGGTAAAGCGCAGTCGATTGTGATTAAAGCTTCCGGTGGTTTAAATGAGGCGGAAATCAAAAAAATGGTTCAAGATGCTGAAGAAAACAAAGAAACCGATCGTAAATTTCACGAATTAGCTGAAGCGCGTAATAAAGCTGATAACTTATTGCATGCTGCCAGTAAATCTTTAACGGATTTGGGGGCTGAGGTTAGTGCAGAAGAAAAAACTAAGATTGAAGCGACAAGTGAAGAGTTGAAAGCGATTTTGAAAACGGGTACTAAAGAAGAAATCGAAGAAAAGACTAAAGCTTTAGAAGAAGTTGCAGGTAAACTTGCCGAACGTGTTTATGCGAAAAATGCAGCGGCACAGCAGGCAGCAGGCGCAACAGAAGGCGCTGAAGCGGGACATACCTGTGAAAACCCGGAAAACTGTGCCGAATGTGGTGGTGAAGACGCCAAAGGCAAGGTTGTTGATGCGGAATTTGAAGAAGTTAAAGACGATAAAAAATAAAACAAGCGGTAACTTGTAGCCGCAGGCTTTAGCCTGCGTTCAACCTTGCAGTGGATGCTGTGCGATGTTTTTTATACGCAAGCTAAAGCTTGCGGCTACGGGCTTGTGTTTACAAAGATTTTTATGTTTTTTATTCATAATGCTTTGAATTATATATTAATTTAATTTACATATCTGGATTTATGGCTGCCAAAAAAGATTTTTACGAGATTTTAGGTGTTGCAAAAACTGCCTCTACCGAAGATATAAAAAAGGCATATCGTCGTTTGGCGATGAAGTATCATCCTGATCGTAATCCGAATGATAAAACCGCTGAGGCTAAATTTAAAGATGCTAAAGAAGCTTATGAAATCTTGTCTGACGAACAAAAACGCGCTGCTTACGACCAAATGGGACATGCTGCTTTTGAGCAAGGTGGATTTGGTGGTGCAGGTGGTGCGCAGGGTTTTGGTGGGTTTAGTGATTTAGGTGATATTTTCGCCCAAATGTTTCGTGGCGCGCAAGGCGGCGGTGGTGGACATGCTGGTCCGCAGCGTGGCTCTGATTTAGGTTATAACATTGAACTTAGCCTTGAAGAAGCGGTTTTTGGCATTGAAAAGAAAATCAAGGTGCCGACTTTGGTTGCTTGTAGCGAATGTGATGGCAGCGGAGCTAAAAAAGGCACTAAAGCTGCAACCTGCACATCTTGCGGTGGTAGTGGTACGGTGCACATTCAGCAAGGATGGCTTTCTTTGCAACAGACTTGTCCAAAGTGTCAAGGGCGCGGAAAGGTTATTACTGATCCATGTCAGAAATGTCGTGGACAGGGGCGTTTTCATGAACAAAAAACTTTATCAGTGAAAATCCCGGCAGGAGTTGATACTGGGGATAGAATCCGTTTGGCTGGCGAAGGTGAGGCTGGTGTGTTTGGTGGTCCTGCTGGTGATTTATATGTACAGATTACTTTGCGACCACACGCGATATTCAAACGCCAGGATGGAGATTTATATTGTGAAGTGCCGATTAGCTTTGTTGCTGCGGCTTTGGGTGATGAACTGGAAGTTCCGACTTTGGATGGTCGCGTTAAATTAAAAATTCCTGCCGAAACACAAAGCGGTAAAGTATTTCGTTTGCGTGGCAAGGGTGTTAAATCAGTGCATGGTCGTGGAACCGGCGATTTATTTTGTACTGTTACTATTGAAACACCCGTTAACCTCAATGCAGACCAAAAAAAGTTGCTGCAAGAGTTTGCTGATTCTTTGGCGAAAGATAATAAAAAACATAGCCCAAGAGCGAAAAATTGGTTTGATGGTGTAAAGAAGTTTTTTGATGGATTATAATTTCACGGGAAGTGAAATTATAAAAGCCGCGGGAGTCGGCAATATTAATGAAAGAATTAAGGAATTAAAAAATGAACGAATGATGGTATCGCTACGCGATGCTATTCAGATATGTGGATGTAATTGCTATATAAATCAATAAGATAAAAAAAACCTGATAGGACGATAGCTATTGAAAAATCCCCTAACATCCATCCTGGAAAACAGCAAAAAAACTCTCCGTTTAGCCACACCTTACGTTAGCGCCCGCGTTTTAAATGCTGCAAATTGGTTTGTCAGTATGGCTATTATTGCTCATCTTGGTAAGGAAGCAGTTGCTGCCGGTGTTTTGATGTATAGCACGGTTGTTACTTTGCAGGTTGTGGTTTGGTCGATGTTGTATTCAGTTTCGGTGGTGGTTGGTCGCGCTTATGGGGCGGGGGAGGTATCAGGGATTGGGCGGGTTGTGCAGGCTGGATGTGTGTTGGCGCTATTAATTGGTTTGCCGACCAGTATTTTATTGTGGCATGTTGACTATATTTTATTACTTTTAAAACAGCCCACTGCTTTGGTTGCTTTGGCAAAACCATATTTTCATATCATGGCATTTAGTATTTTGCCGAGTCTTTTCTACGTTTGCTTCTATAAATTCTCTATTGGTGTTTTAAGATCGCGTTTAGTTTTTATAGCGATGGCTATAGCTGTGCCGGTCAATCTCTTTTTGACGTATGTGTTAACCCTTGGTAAATTCGGTTTTCCGTCTTTTGGTATTGTTGGTGTTGCTTACGCCAATTTAACTATGTACTGTGGACTTTGTTTTGGGTTGTTTTTATATTTTTGTTGGGGTAAAGAGTTTAAGGTTTTTAATTTATTTAAATTTGGCGGAAATAAAAATATAAAACAATTATTTTGTATCGGCTGGCCGATTAGTATTGAATGGGGAGCGATGATGCTTACCTACACGTTTAGTACTTATATGATTGGCTGGATCGGTGTTTCTGCTTTGGCTGCGCATCAGGTTGTGACGCAGTGTGTTAATTTGGTTATTATGGTGCCCTATAGTTTGGCGCATATTACGGCGGTTCTAGTGGCACAGAGAATAGGCGCGAAGCAGCGTGAATTTATTGAGAAAATCGGTTATGCTGGGGTTTTGGTAAGTTTATTGGTGGTTGGTTTAGCTTCTTTGTTTTACTGGATTGCTCCGAAAACTTTGATTGCCGTTTACCTTAATGTACACGATATTACTAATTTGCCAATTATAGCCTTGGCGATTAGTTTATTGATAATTATGGGTATAACCCAGATTTCTGATACGGTTGGCGCGGTGATGACAGGGGCTTTGCGCGGTTTTCATGATACTGTGCGACCAATGTTGATTAGCATGACAACCAATTGGTTAATCAGTTTGCCATTGGGGTATTTTCTGGCTTTTGTTTGGCATCAGGGCGCGGTTGGTGTCTATTGGGGTTGTTTGTTTGGCTCGATAATTAGCTCGATTTTGTTATTGCGAAGATGGCAAGCTATTTCTCAGGAAGAAAAATTAATAATTTAAAATGCAAATAAAATATTATTATTCAATAATAACTTCAATAAGCCCTGAAAGGGCATAATAGAATAACTCAGTAATTGAAAATTTATGTGTGGAATAGTTGGTGCAGTTGCAAAAAATGATATTGTTACAACACTTTTAAATTGTTTACAGTGTTTGGAGTATCGCGGTTACGATTCATCAGGAATAGCGGTCTTGGAAGCACCGCAGGTTTTGCGTCGTTTAAGGGCGGTCGGTAAAATCGATAATTTGCGTACCGCTTTGCAGGATTTTCCTTTGGCGGGCAAGGTTGGCATTGTTCATACTCGTTGGGCGACACATGGTGCGCCGACCGAAGCCAATGCCCATCCTCATTTTTCGCAAAATGAAATTGCTGTGGTGCATAACGGTATTATCGAAAACTATTATGAATTACGTGAAGAGCTGCAAGGAGCTGGTTATGAATTCCATTCTGAAACTGACTCAGAAGTTATTGCACACCTGATTCATAAATATTATCAAAAGACTCATAATCTTTTGCAGGCAGTGCATTTGGCAAGACAGTGTTTGTCTGGCATGTACGCTATCGCGGTTATACATGCTTCTGAACCAAACCGTCTAATAGGTGTGCGTCAGGGCAGTTCTTTGGTGGTTGGCTTTGGAGAGAATGGGCATTTTATTGCCTCGGATTGTGTAGCGCTTACTTCAGTTGCAGAAGAATTCATTTATTTGCAAGAAGGTGATCTTGTTGATATTTATGATACTCAAGTTGTAATTTACGATAACGAATGCCAATTAGTTGAACGCGAGCAACAGATTTTGCATTTCAGTAGTGAGGCAATCGAGCGCGGTGTGTATAAGCATTATATGCAAAAAGAAATTTTCGAGCAGCCTTACGCTGTTGCCAATACTTTCGCTGAGTGTTTGCACTCGAATTTAATTTCAGATGGTACTTTTAGTGTTGCGGCAAAAGAGCTTTTCCCAAAAGTTAAGCGTATTCAAATTGTTGCTTGTGGTAGTAGTTATTATGCTGGGTTGGTGGCGCGGTACTGGTTTGAGGCAATAGCCAACCTGCCGTGTCGAGTTGATATTGCTAGTGAATTGCGCTATCAAAAAACCGTGATTGAGCCAGGGACGCTTTTAGTTGCGATTTCACAATCGGGGGAAACAGCAGATACTTTGGCAGTAGTGCGGCAGGCGCGAGAAGTTGGTTATCTTGCCTGGGTTGCGATTAGTAATGTGGCGGCAAGTGCTTTGATGCGCGAAGCTGATTTGGCATTTTTAACACATGCGGGTATCGAAATTGGTGTTGCTTCAACAAAAACTTTTACAACTCAATTGGTTGTATTGTTTTTATTATCTATTACTTTAGGTGAATACAATGGATTGGATGAGCAACGCGCTTTGCAATTAACTCAAGCATTAAGGAATTTGCCAGCACAATTGGAACAAACTTTAGTGCTAGACGCGGTATTGCAAAAGCTGGCAAAAAAATTCATTACCAAACAGCATGCCTTATATCTTGGGCGTAATATTTGTTATCCGATTGCCTTGGAGGGCGCGTTGAAAATGAAGGAAATTTCCTATATTCATGCGGAAGCATATCCTGCTGGTGAATTAAAGCATGGACCGTTAGCATTGGTCGATGAAAATATGCCGGTAGTTGTTTTGTTACCCAAAGATGAGTTGGTAGCAAAAATGGAAAGCAATATCAAAGAGGTTCAGGCGCGTCGTGGCGAGGTCATTGTTTTTGCAGACAGCTCACTTGATTGCTCGGAGCTTGGTGATGTAATGGTAATTAAAATGCCAGAAGTTATAAAGGAAGTTGCACCAATAGTTTATACCTTACCTCTGCAGCTGTTGGCGTATCACACAGCGGTGCAAAAAGGCGCTGATGTTGACCAACCACGCAATTTAGCGAAGTCAGTGACAGTGGAGTAGAAGTGATGAGTGAATTAATGAATCGTTGCGTGATGTTTTTGTGGGGTAACGCATTGATATATTATGGTAATTTAATCACCATGTCTGCGTAAGGCGGTGCTGTTAAATTGTTTTAATGATTCCTTTCATTTATGAGTTCTTTTATTTCCACAATCGCATCTTCGTATTGGTTAGTGCTACTGCGGTAATAATCTTTGCGTCTGCTGATTTCTTTAAAACCCAAGCTTTGATATAGTGCCAGAGCAACTTTATTTGAGGCGCGTACTTCAAGAAAGGCACGGGTTGCGCCGTGTTTTTGCACATATTTCAGGACTTGCTCTAAAACCCACTTACCGCAACCTTGCTGGCGTTCTGTTATATCAATAACGAGATTTAAAATTTCGCATTCTTCTACTTTG
>MGXG01000094.1:559-6607 GCA_001801285.1 Gammaproteobacteria bacterium GWE2_37_16 | reverse complement strand
CAAGAGCTCGGCGTTTCGGGGCAATTAATGATATACCGAAAGTTTCTCTTTCTACTTCTTTTAGTGAATCATCATTGTCACGTGTATCAACCCCTCCAGCTTCAGATAGTCCATTGGTTCTAGATCCTAAAACACCAATAAACGGAGATGTAAGTGATCGTGTGCAATTTTCTATAACTTCATCTCCTCAAGCAGTTGCACGTGCACCATTAAAGAGTATTCCATTTGGAATTTCTTTGGCAATTGACAGTCCAATACATTCTCATTCAAATAGTTCTTCTAGTTCCTCGGCGTCTTCTTCGTCGCCAATTTCTAGTACCACAGGAGCTGGTGCCTCTATCCAGACTGTTTCTCCTTCGTCGCCAACAGTTTCGGTAGGTGGGCCAGTATTAATACCAACACCATCAAGCCCTGTGTCCCAGAGTAGCTCAACAAGCAGTTCAAGTAGTGTTCAATCTATTGAAGTGCCAGTGGTTGTTGTTTCTACAGTTCCAGATAGCCCCCCGCCAGAAACTTTAAGCGCAATTAACACCCCAAGTTCAGCAATAATTTCAAGTACAACGACAAGCTCTTCCGCATCGCCAACCGCAACATTGAGTAGTTTATCGGCAACACTTTCATCTTCTCAATTACAAGCGGAAATTCCTATTGCTAGTAGTATTTCTTCAAATAGTGGTTCAGCAGGTTTGCAAACCGAGCCATTAATTTCATCTGCATCTATTCCAGTAACAACTTGTTTTGCTTTTACTAGTGCATCCACTTCTTTAAGTGGCAATGTGAATAGCGTTCCTAGTACTAATGTTAGTAGCTCTAGCCTATTCTCTATTCCTGCTAGACGTCATAATTCATCTCCCCCTAGTGAACAATCTGCGCCAGCGCCATCTCACCCTAAATCAACAACAACTTTGAGTGGACAGCCAAGACCAGTTTCATTGAAGAATGCATTAAAGTCGACTTTTGATAGAATTACTGCTCCTGATTATGTGATATCTCAAGGGCAACTATCTGTGGCGAACTGTTTAATAGAAATGTATAATAGATGTGAGTTGTTTGTTGCTGATGACACCCCGCAAAGCACAAAAGGGCAGCAAGCATCAGAATATAAAATGATCATTAGAAAATTAATGATGCAATTTTGTGCTGAGAAAACAGATACGGGGCAAGGTTTTGGAGTGCTGGATTTATTACACTCGGATGATTTTAGAAAATTAAAAGAGCAGTTTGCAACTGTTCAAGTACCAGTTATATCGGGGCAAGTTGCTATAAATGGAGGTTTTCCTTGGAGTTTATTTGGTGATGGAGTTATTGCAAGTGATAATACATTGTTGTCAATGCTTGAAAACAGGAATAAAATGACCGACAAGATACGTTTTATAATATGCTGTGGATATTGTCTTAATGATAATGAATTGTGTAAAAAGTATCGTACTTTAGCAGAAAACTGTAAAATAGAACTGAATACAAAGAAACCAGCAGCTCCAGTAATTAGCGCTGTTGCTGCTTTTAGACCGCCTACCGCGCCAAGGTAGTTGTTGGATATTGGAAATTTTAGTCTTAATTTAATATAACTTTAGGATTGAGGAGAATGTTTTATGATAAATCAACAACAAATTGGACCAGATCAGTTGGTCGTGCCTATGACAGGAATAGCATATATATTATCGGTATTACAATCATCGTTGCTTGCTCTTTTGCCGAATAAAAAGCTTGTGTTTAACCAGGCGCAACAAGAGAGTTCTAAAGAAGATATTGTATTGTCGCTACAGGCTTTACAAAATCTCGAAGATTTTTTAGAAAAAGGTATAGACTTACATGGGGTAGAGAAAGTTTGTGCAGTTTTGTCTAATACTTTTTCTTTGCTATTTTCGGTACAAAATAACCCCAAAAACCTGTTTAAAGAAGAATTTAAAGAAGAAGATATTAATGCTCTATGTGAAGCTGTTATATATGTTGCAAATAAAAAGCAAAATTTTTGTGGGTATTTATTATTTAAATCAAAGGTTGTTAAACAAGTTTTTATTAAAAACACAGCGCGTTTCACTCTGTTTAATGGAGGCGCATTAGTAAACGCTTTATCGACAGTTGAAGTTGTTAATAACTCTCATTTATCTCTAAGTGATAGCGAAAAAGCTAGGCAACGTTTCTTTGCTCCAAGTTTGTGGCATAAATTTTTAATGTTCATTCATGTGGAAGAAGATCATCGTAAAAAACTCAGTGCTGTGGATTGGGTTAAGGCTTTAGTCGATAATAAGTGTACGTTACAGGAGTTAGCTAATTCTAGGCAAGCAGTTGAAAAAATAGCGGCTGTATTTATTAAGGCTTTTAATGGCAAAAAACCAGAAGAGAGTCAAGCAGGGTTTGTGTATGTATGTAATAATTTGAAGCTTAGCATTGATGAAGAAGGTTTGACTAAATTGTTGCTTGTTGTTAAAGTTTTTCAAGAAGATAAATATAGGAATTATCGGTGGTTAGCTGAAGAATTGATGAAATCAAATAGTGCAGGAATTAGTCAGCCTTCAATTGTTAGTGGGCTGCACTCCAGTTCTGGGGTGTCAAATGTGTTACAACTGTCTTTTTCTGAGGTAGCGCAGGTTAGTAGTAATAGTTTTGCTAGTGCGCCAATTTCTGTTTCTGACAGCCAACCACCCCCATTTTCTATTACGCAAGCTAATAATTCTTTTCCAGAAAATGGGGGAGATCCTAATTTGCCTGCTAAGCTTTCGCCAGACAATCCAAAAGATCTGGAACAGCCTGATTTTTATATGGAAATCCAAGATGATGATATTTCTGTGGGGTTGCCAACACCATCCCAGTCTTTAGTTATCGATAAAAATTTACACTCCCCAGACTTTTTCTTACCAATTGGCAGTTCAAGTCCAGCAGGTTTGGCGTTAGCTAAAAAACGTGTGCAGGTAGTAGGGGCAGATGATGCTTGTAGTACCCCCCCAACAAAAATTTCAAGACAACTCTATTCTCCTGAATTAGTAAATTCAGAAAGTGATTCATTTAGACCATTAACGGCTACACAAGAACTAGAGGATGACAGTCTTAGTGATGCAGGCAGTTTTATTGAGAATAATGACGAAGAACCTGATTTTTATGCTGATCTTCCGCCAGACACGGTGGATTTAAGATCTGCTATTGGGCATTAAAATTAATAGGGTTATAGAGTTCTGTGTGCTTAAAGATCTTTGTAGTTGACAAGGTTTTTTGTGTGTTGTCATGGATTTTTAATAAATTTTGTGGTGCAGGTTTAGTCTGAGTCACTTTTTTAGATAAATTTAGATAAATACGGTATCTAAGTTTCATATGTTACGTAAGCTAAAGCTTGCGGCTACACATCCATAAATCAAAAAACTAAAAGTCCATGTCCAATTTAGTACGCAAGCTAAAGCTTGCGGCTACACGAAATCTATGTTTAAAATGAGTTGAGGGACGATGGGTCCCTATTTTTTAAAATAGATGCTTTAAAGCCTGAAAATACAAATCGTCTCATGACAAATAAACTAAATCCCACTCAAAAATCATCTTTTTGGTTGCGCGATCTTGCTTTTTTGACACTTATTATTGGTTTTTTGTATGGTGCTATGCTGGGGAGTTTTCCTTTGCAGTCTCCAGACGGTGCGCGCTATGCGGAAATTCCACGGGAAATGGTGGTAAATGGTGATTATTTAACGCCGCACTTAAACGGCATTAAATATTTTGAAAAACCCCCGTTATTTTATTGGCTGCAAGCTGGTGCTATTAAAACTTTTGGTTTAAGCGAATGGGCTGTCAATGCGGCTAATGGTTTGCTTGCTTTATTGACCTGTCTTTTTCTTTATGTGGCAGGTCGTAAACTCTACGATCGGCGTACTGGTATTTTGGCAAGTCTTACTCTGGCGACCTGCACTTTGTTTTTTGTTTTAGGACGGATTATTACGCTGGATATGGCGCTGACGGCGTTTTTGAGTATGGGATTGTTGAATTTTTTGTTAGGTAATAATTTTACGGGAAGTAAAAAGCATAGTCACAATTCCGTAGCCGCAAGCTTTAGCTTGTGTAGTGGATATTGTTTGTTTACCAAATTAGGTTCGGATTTATGGCGCAGGCTAAAGACCTGCGGCTACGAAAGCTTAATTAACAAGCAATCCAGGCAGACCTGCGGCTACGAAAGCATAAGTAACAAGCAAGTCAGAACATGTAATTGGCATTTTTTACTGTTCTACATATTTATTGCCTTGGCGGTAATGACCAAAGGTCTAGTTGGTGCGCTTTTGCCGGGTTTGATTATTTTCTTTTGGGTGGCATTTTTTAACAAATGGAGTGAACTAAAATCGTATTGTTTGGTGACGGGAATTTTATTGTTTTTATTAATTGCTGCGCCATGGCATATTTTAGTACAGCTAAAAAATCCAGAGTTTTTCCATTTTTATTTTGTGGAACAGCATTTTTTGCGTTATTTAACGCCATACGCCGGGCGGCAACAGCCGTTTTGGTTTTTCTTTGTTGTATTTATTGCCGGATTTTTCCCCTGGGTTATATTTTTGCCTGCTACAATAAAGAAATATTGGGTGCAAAGATGGATTGATCGCCATCATTATCAGAAAGAGTTTTTTCTTTCATTATGGGCAACTTTGATTTTTTTCTTTTATAACTTTTCTGATTCAAAGCTAATTACTTATATTTTGCCAGTTTTTCCGCCACTTGCGCTTTTGGTTGGCAAGTATTTGGCTGATGTATGGAAGAGGGCGGATGCGGACAGAAATTTTTCGTTAGGTTTAAAAATCTTTTGCTTGCTAGCTTTAATGCTAGGTTTAGGGGTGTTGATTGCTATTCATTTCCTTAATTTCCAGGATTATCCTTTTACAGCATTAAATCTTTATCTCATTGCCAGCAGTTTAATCATTGCTGGTTTGTTAACTTACTTTTTTTACCATAAATACGGCGCTAAAGCTGGTTTGATAGTTTTGATTATTACCCAGGCGTTTTTTTTATTATCTCTTGCTCCTTGCATTAGTATTGGTAATGGTAAATCGATCAAACCCCTTGCCCTTATTTTGCAAGCAAAGTTACAGCCAGGTGATGAAGTTGCAAGTTATCAGGATTATTATCAGGATTTGCCGTATTATCTGAGACAAAAAATTACAGTAGTTGATTTTAAGGGGGAGTTGGAGTTTGGTACGCAACATGCCGATACGACCACATGGATGATTAATGAAAAAACTTTTTGGCAACGTTGGAGCGGTAAAAAAAGAATGTTTATGGTTGTCGACAAGGATTCGTATGCAGCTATTGTTAAGGAGGCTAAAGCAGGCAGTGCCAAATTGTATTTGTTAGGGCAACATCTGGATACGATGCTGTTTGCGAATTTTTCCTTGTAGTGGCATTGTTGAATAATTTGTATTAATAACGATTTCGTAGCCGTAAACTGTCGCCGCGGACCGTAGCCGCAGACTTTAGTCTGCGTAACTTACAATTAGTGCACATAATATATCGCAGGCTAAAAAGCCTGCGGCTACAGTCTGCGTAACTTACAATTAGTGCACATAATATATCGCAGGCTAAAGCCTGCGGCTACAGTCTGCGTAACTTACAATTAGCGCACATAATATATCGCAGGCTAAAAAGCCTGCGGCTACGTTATTCAGGGTTTTTAAAATCATTCAATAACGCCATATATATCGCAGGCTACAGCCTGCGGCTACGTGATCTCTTTATTATTTTGGATATAAATTTGGAATAAATATGAAACTATCGATTTTGCCGCTAATTTTACTTAGTGTGTTATTAAATAGTGGCGCACAATTGTCTTTAAAAGCAGGGGTTGGGCGCGCTGGTGCGTTTCATTTTGCCTGGTCGAATATTGTTCCGTTCTGTATGCAGCTTGCTTCTAATCCATGGATTTTATTAAGTCTTGCCTGTTATGTGGTTAGCATCGTTGTTTGGATATTTGTTTTGGCGCGTATTCCAGTAAGTATTGCCTATCCGTTGATTAGTTTGGGTTATGTGGTTAATGCTGTTGCAGCGCATTATCTACTTGGTGAAGATATAACTTTTTTGCGCATT
>MGXG01000094.1:218-406 GCA_001801285.1 Gammaproteobacteria bacterium GWE2_37_16 | reverse complement strand
TCCGCTGGATCGCCTCTGGTAGATTCACACCACTGACCCTCAGGTGTATTGTTACCAAGCACTTTATCAACTACCCTATTGTTATTAACTGCTTCTCTAGATACGTAGTTTCTTGCATATAAACTTTTTTGCATTACATAGTCACATACTAGTTTATTGCCTTTGGGTTCGCTTTCTGGAAACAACAA
>MGXG01000094.1:0-147 GCA_001801285.1 Gammaproteobacteria bacterium GWE2_37_16 | reverse complement strand
TCGAAACAAATGTGTATGTCATATGAGGGTCATCAGTAAAGCTGGGAATTGGTGTGCTGCAGGGAATAGCTGACTCGCTTGGATATCTTTGACACATGAACTTAATTCGATAAAAACCAAATTTGCCACTATCATCTTTAATTATCG
>MGXG01000093.1 GCA_001801285.1 Gammaproteobacteria bacterium GWE2_37_16 | reverse complement strand
AATATGTTAGGTTGCAAGGGCAAGAAGATTCTGGACAAGCGAAGCTTGAATTCTGACCGTAATCCTACGGGCGTAAGCCCGTAGTAGTTTAGCATGGAAGAAGCGAGAAACCGCGTGTTATCAATTCCTGATATTAATGATGTGAAAATAGATTTAGTTTTTGATCCACCTTGGGATCGTTCGATGATATCGATGCAAGCTAAGTTAGAGCTGGGTATAGTCTAGGGGCTCGCAATGATTAAAGTTACGGAGTAAGAATTTTAGTTAGTCAAAAAGATTTCACATAAATATGTGCCAGACGGTGTTGATGATACGCTAAAAAGTTATTCTGATCTTGATTGGGTAATTAGAGGCAAAGAAAAAATTCCTCTCGAAACAATGATTGATTTGAAGGATGCTTTTTCCGAATCAGATTTAGTGTTTCGTGTCGATATTCTTGATTGGCATAGAATTCCCCCTGAATTTTGTAAAGTTATTGAAAGAAACTATGCGGTTATCCAATAGTCCAAAATCAATTCTGATCACGGGTGCCAGTAGCGGCATCGGCGAAGCGTTGGCGAAATATTACGCTACAGAAGGAAGATATTTATTTTTGACAGGAAGAAATATCGAACGTTTAGAGGCAGTGGCAAAAGCTTGTCGGCATCTTAAGGCGCAGGTTTCTGTTGCAGTAATGGATGTTAAAGATACCGAAGCAATGAGGCGTTGGATTAATGCTTGTTATCATGTTGTGCCATTGGATTTGGTAATCGCAAATGCTGGAATTTCTAACAGCGGTCATGTGACCACGGAGGAATTGGACCGCGAAATTTTTGCTACCAATATCAACGGTGTTTTAAATACCGTTTATCCCGCTATGCATCTTATGCAAGAACATCATCGTGGACAAATCGCCATCATCAGTTCTTTAGCTTCTTTACACGGTTTTGCACGTGCGGCGGCATATTGTGCCAGCAAGGCAGCACTTACCGCTTTTGGACAGGCATTACGCAGCCGATTAAAAAAATATCATATTAAAGTCTCAGTGGTTTGTCCGGGTTTTATTGCCACACCGTTGATTGCGAATAGTCTGCATTTTCAGCCTTGTATTTTATCTAAGGAAAAAGCCGCACAAATTATTGCGAAAGGACTTTCACAAAACAAAGGATTGATTGCATTTCCGCGCAGGTTGTTTTTTTTATTGTGGTTTTTGCGGTTGTTGCCGGCAAAAATGACAGAATGGATTGTTTCGTTCTTGTAGCTGCAGACTTTAGCCTGCGTTAAGAAATTTTGAATTTTAGATTGTACGGATGAATCGTTGCGCGATGTGTATTTAACGCAGACTAAAGTCTGCGGCTACAGTATGTGAGTTGCGGCTACAGTATGTAGTTACTTTACGGTAGTTGGCGGTGATGCAATATCTTCTGGCAACAACGAATACATGAAAGAATCATGAAACTGATCGTGATGCATCATGCGTTTGCGTAACAATCCTTCTTTTTTGGCACCAATTTTTTCGGCGACAATTTGGCTGGCAATATTATCGACATCCATGACAACTTCCAGTCGGTTTAATTTCAGTTCTTGAAAAGCGAATCTTGCTCCTAAAGCAGCGGCAATAGAGGCAAAGCCTTGTTTGTTAGCGCTGGTGCGTACCCAATAACCCAAGTTGGCGGTTTTATGAATATTGTCCAAGCGGTCAATTTCGATGCCACCTAAGAACTGTCCGGTCAAAGTATTGTAAATAACAAAACTGAACTGTTCATTTTTGCACCAAACTTCAGGGCGTGTTGCGATCCAGTCTCTGGCGATTTCAGGGGTGTAATAAGTAATATTCCACGGTAAATATTTGGAAACGTTTTCATTGGATTCAAGTACCGCTTCGCACAATGCGACTGCATCCTCGAGTTGGTAGGGGCGAATACCGATTGGATAGTTGGCGGCGGTAAAATTGGTAGTCATATTGATTTAATGGAAGAATTATTTCGTTGGTCGGAGTGAGAGGATTCGAACCTCCGACCCCTGCTTCCCGAAAGCAGTGCTCTACCAGGCTGAGCTACACTCCGCAAATAAAAAAACACTGTCGATTGTACTCGAAGTGGTTTAGCTATTCAACTTGGATTGCGTTGGCGCAAAAAATAAGGCGGGTTTAAATACATCTTATTTGTATTTCCCTCTTGCCAAGTTGGCGTTTATCATGGTATTTTAACTCTGATTTATTTTAGGCGCGTAGCTCAGTGGTAGAGCATCACCTTGACATGGTGGTGGTCGGTGGTTCGATCCCACTCGCGCCTACCAGTTGTGGATAATTTTTTCATTATGTTAAATCGCTCTGTTTCCGACGAAAAAACCCTCGAAATTTTGCGCCATTCTACTGCGCATTTATTAGCTCATGCCGTTAAAAAAATCTTTCCGACTGCGCAATTGACTATTGGACCGACGATTGAAGATGGGTTTTATTACGATTTTTATTATCCAGAAGGTTTTCACGAAGAAGATTTAAAACGTCTCGAAGAGAAAATGCATGAATTAGCTAAGGCAAATGATCCAATCGTGCGGGAAGAATGGCAGCGGGCAGAGGCTTTGCAATATTTTCAAGATATTGGTGAAACTTACAAAGTTAAAATTATTAACGATCTTCCTGGAAATGAGACAATTACTGTTTATCGTCAAGGAGATTTTGTTGATCTTTGTCGCGGACCGCATGTTGAGCGTACTGGAGTGCTAAGAGCATTTGCCTTGACAAAATTGTCAGGCGCTTATTGGCGCGGTAAAGCAGAAAACGAAACTTTACAGCGTGTTTATGGTACTGCCTTTTCCAGTAAAGATGAGTTGAAAGCCTATCTGAAACGTATTGAAGAAGCGAAACTTCGTGATCATCGTCTTTTGGGTAAAAAAATGGATCTTTTTCATTTACAGGAAGAAGCACCGGGCATGATCTTTTGGCATCCAAACGGTTGGGCGATTAACAAAGAAATTCGCAAATATATTTCTGCCAAATGGCAAGAATTTGGTTATGAAGAAGTCAATACGCCGATCATGTTGGATCGTAGTTTATGGGAAAAATCCGGGCATTTAGGAAAATTTGATGAACATATGTTTATGACCAGTTCAGAAAATCGCGATTATGCGATTAAACCTATGAATTGTCCGGGGCATATTCAAATTTTTAAACAAGGCTTAAAGAGCTATCGCGATTTGCCAATGCGTACTGCTGAATTTGGTTGTTGTCACCGCAATGAATATTCTGGAACTTTGCATGGTATTATGCGCGTGCGTGGTTTTTGGCAGGATGATGGACATATTTTTTGTACTGAAGAGCAGATTTTTGCCGAATCAGATCGTTATATTGATCAGTTATTTAGTGTTTATAAAGATTTTGGTTTTTTGGATGTTGGCGTTAAATTGGCGACTCGACCAGAAAAGCGCGTTGGGGCGGATGAACTTTGGGATAAAGCCGAAAAAGCCTTGCATGATGTATTAGAAAGCAAGAAAATTGCTTGGCAATTACACCCGGGTGAGGGCGCATTTTATGGACCGAAACTTGAATTTAGTTTAAAAGATTGTTTAGGACGAATTTGGCAATGTGGTACTTTGCAGGTTGATTTTTCTATGCCAGCACGGCTTGGCGCTTATTATATTGCTGAAGATGGCAGTAAAAAAGAGCCGGTTATGTTACACCGCGCTATGCTTGGTTCCATCGAGCGTTTTATTGGCATTTTATTGGAAGAAACCGCCGGTAACTTGCCGCTTTGGTTAATGCCAGTACAGACGGTAGTTTGTAATATAACGGATGGTCAAAGCGAATATGTCATAAAAGTTAAGCAGGATTTAGAAAAACTCGGGGTTAGAGTTAAATCAGACTTGAGAAATGAGAAGATTGGCTTTAAAATCCGTGAACATACTTTGCAGAAAGTGCCGTATTTAGTTATTATTGGCGATAAAGAAATGCAAAGCGGTATGATTGCTGTACGTAAACGTGATGGTAAGGATTTGGGTGTGATGTCGGTTGAGGAGTTTGGTAAATTGTTGCTCAATGAAATTGCGCTGAAATAAAACATCGTATTGATTTTTAAGGAAATTTCGTTTATATATAATGTGTTGATTAATTTAATTTTTTGAGGATAACTAATATTAGCCTAGACAATAAAACTAAGAAAACCCGTGTTAACGGGCAGATTTATGCACGTGAAGTGCGTTTAATTGATGCTGAAGGTGAACAAGCCGGTGTGATGAGTTCGCGTGAAGCTTTGGCTAAAGCTGAAGCGGTTGGTTTGGATTTGGTGGAAATTTCGCCAAATACAGCTCCGCCAGTTTGTCGTATTATGGATTATGGCAAATATTTATTTGAGTTAAGTAAACGCTCAAAGAAGAAATCCAAGCAAGTGCAGGTCAAAGAAATTAAAATGCGACCAGTCACTGATATTGGTGACTATCAGGTGAAAATGCGCAAAGCTGGTGAATTTCTTGATGCTGGCGATAAGGTTAAAATTACGGTGCGTTTTCGTGGTCGTGAAATGGCTTATCAAGATCTGGGACGTGATTTATTAGATCGTGTTGTTCGCGATATGCAGGAGCATGCAGTAATAGAACAGACGCCGAGAATGGAAGGGCGTCAAATGGTGATGGTTTTGTCACCGGCAAAAGGAAAGTGAGAAATCAAAAAATGAAGAGTTACAATGTTGGAATTATTTGGCGATGGATGTGTCTTTAGCTTTAACAGTTAGAGATATCATGGATTAAACGCTTTGATTTTAAATGTAATTTTAGTTACATATTTAAAAATCTCCGCCAAAAAAATAACTTCATTCTTCATGATTGGTTTTTTAATTATTAATTTTCAAAAAGGTAACTAAAATGCCAAAATTAAAAACAAACAAGAGTGCCTCGAAGCGGTTTAAGCGTACCGCAAGTGGTGGATTTAAACATAGAAGTTCTGGTAAAAATCATATTTTGACGAAAAAACCGAAGAAGCGTAAAGCGCATCTTAAGGGTTTGTCAGTAGTCAAAGCTTGTGATGTTGAATCAGTAGCTAGAATGTTAAACGATAAATAACGAGGAGAAAGTAAATGCCTAGAGTTAAACGCGGTGTTACTGCTCATGCACGTCACAAACGTTGGTTGAAAAAAGCCAAAGGTTATTATGCTGCGCGTAGTAAAGTATTCCGAGTCGCCAAACAAGCGGTAATTAAAGCCGGTCAATATGCTTACCAAGGTCGTAAGCAACGTAAACGCCAATTTCGTGTTTTATGGATTGCGCGTATCAACGCTGCAGTGCGTGAACATGGTTTGTCGTACAGTAAATTTATGAATGGTTTGAAGCTTAGCGGTATCGAAATCGATCGTAAAGTTCTTTCCGATTTGGCGATTTTCGATAAGCCAGCTTTTGCAGCAATTGTAGAAAAAGCAAAAGAG
>MGXG01000092.1 GCA_001801285.1 Gammaproteobacteria bacterium GWE2_37_16 | reverse complement strand
AATGCTCGCTGTTGTAGTCGATGTTGGCTTGATTCATTATTTGATCATTGCTGAGAGCGTTGGGTATTTGAAAGTAATCTTGTTGAAAATAATCGTCACTTACATAACCTAAATTGATATTACTATTCCAATGTTGATTGAAAATGGTTGTATTCTTGTAGGCAAAATAACCGCGTTGATCGCTTATTTTTCCTAGGTGTGATAGAGCGTGACCTAGTGAATATGGACCGGGATTTTTTTGGAAATTAGCGAATTCGTTGTCATGAGGTATGTAGCCAAAATTAATCGAACCAGAGTTTTTTTCTGTTAAATAGCGAAACAGAGCGTCAGTAAAGATACCGCGTTTTTTCATTATTTCTGGCGTTAGGGTTAAATCATAATTTGGCGCCAAATTCAAATAATAAGGCAAAGTTAAAAAATAACCAGATTGACTTGAATATCCTGGCGTTGGATATAAAAAACCACTTTTGCGCTGCTTATCAATAGGGAAATTGATGTATGGTAAGTAAGCTACTGGGATTTCCTTGGCGTGTAGTACCATATTTGTAGCAGTGCCTCGCCCGGTATTTTTGTCTAGAGTAATGTGGCTGCCAGTAATATACCAAGTTTGGTTGGCTGGTGGGCAGGTGCTGTAGCTTGCCTTAAATAGGTGCAAAACCCCCGTCGTATTGTCGCGCAGAAGTCGTTTTGTTTTACCCCAGATGCTATTTGCACCCAGAGAAGGCTCTGTGTTCATGCGGTAAATAGCATCGTTTAAGGTTGTGGTTTGTTGTTTGAAATCTATATGACCATGTTTGGCAACAATAGTTTTTCCATATTCGTGTAATTTCACATCGCCAAGTAGATCGATATCGGAAATTTTTCCAGTTTTATCACGCAAAAGGGTACCGCGATTCGCGGTAATAGCGCGACCAGGTTGAGTAATGTTGACATCACCGGTTAGAATTGAAGTTCCATATTCTGTAAAAACCCCACCCCCTTTAGCGGTGATAGTGGTTGGTGCGATTTTAATTGGTTGTGGGTTTGGGTAAGCAATGATATTGGCAGGGTCTTGGTAATAGCCACCACAAAGATTAGCTTTTGGATCACATACCCAGCCTAACAATTTGGCAATATTTGCAGAAGACAAGTTATTTAAATCTGTACCTTTTGCTGAGTTTATGCAAAGTTGACGTGCGGGAATTGATGTAAACTGTGAGCAGATATTTTTAATTGTCTCGTCGTTATTTGGAGAGGCGGTCGAGATCAGCGGTATGATCAGGGGAATGATTTTCAAAAGAATATTCAATTTACGCATTATTATATCTACTTATTTTAACGTTAAGTTACCGCTAAAAACTTTTTTTGCAGGACCCGTCATCCAGATTGGTTCACCCATCCCAGCCCAACTAATTTGTAATTCACCGCCATGCATCTTTACAATAACATTTTCATCTAATAAACCAAGCAAGCGACCGATTGCCACTGCGGCACAAGCGCCACTGCCGCACGCCAAAGTTTCAGAAGTACCGCGTTCATAAATGCGCAAATTAATACAGTTGTTTGATTTTATTTCCATGAAACCGACATTTACCCCCTCTGGAAAGCGCGGATGATTGGCAATAACTATTCCTAATTGATCCACGGGAGCAGTTGTTACGTTTGGTACTTGCAAAACAGCGTGTGGATTTCCTATTGATACCACGCCTATTTGCACGGAATTAATTAATTGATCAGGTAAATCAAGTTTATACAAAAGCGAAGCTTCAGGTGCAAGAAAAGGAATTGTTTTGGGTGAAAAAGAAGGTACTCCCATGTCAACTTTGACGTTATTATCATCTTGTAAACACACGGTAATTTTGCCACTTTTTGTGTCGGCTATTATGTGATGTTTATCAGTTAAACCTTGATCAATAACAAATTTGGCGAAACAACGTGCTCCATTACCGCTGCGCTCGGCTTCTTCGCCATCGGCATTGAAAACCCGCATGAAAAAATCCGTTCCTGTATTTCTTGGTTTTTCTACAACTATTATTTGATCACAACCAACACCATAATGACGTTCGGCAATTTGCTTAATTGTTTCTTTTGATGGAATAAATTGTTGAGTAATGTTTTCGATAACAACAAAATCATTACCTAAACCTTGCATTTTTGTAAAAGTGATTGACATATATTTAAAATGGCACTTTATTGGACATTAGATGATTTACTTTGTTCTTGTTGTGGTAAGTACAAGGCGCCACTTTGACCGCAGCCAGAAATTAGCATAATGCTGAGTAGTATAAAGCTAAACGAGATTTTTTTCATAAGATAGTGTTTGAAAATTGCAAAATTTAAAATAGATTGTTGATTTATATAATAATTTTATTTACATAAAAAAGCAATCAGCGTTTTAAAAGTAGGGCTGTCTCGTTTGACTTTGTAAAAATTAAAGAATAAAAAATACTTTTTTGTTACAATTTTGCACTTGGGTCGATAAAAGTAACTTAACTTTTTGCTATAAAAATTTACTATGAATAAAAAAAACCGTTTGAATGTTAGCATGATCGGTGCTTGTTTTCTATGTTGTCTTTGTTACATGCTGCCAATTTTTGCAGCCCCTGTTGCGCAAGTAATCAAAGCTCCTGTCGCCAATATGTATGAAAAGCCCGATGAAAATGCCGCCGTGAGCTCGCAAGCTGGTTATGGTGATAGTGTAAATATATTACAAAGTAAACGTGGCTGGGTGTTGATTGGGACGGAAGATAATTACCAAGGATGGGTGAAAAGCGATGCTATTGGACAAAAACCCAATCTTCCTGACGCCGATATCGTTAAAGTAAACAATTTATTCGCTTGTATTTATCGGGAACCGAACACAACTATTCATCAGCCGCTTTTAAAAGTTCCTTTTGGTGCAAAATTGCCGATCATTCAGATTCAGGATGAAAGGTGGATTAAAGTGCAATTGATTGATGGTATTGGTTGGATTCAACAAGCGGACGTTATTATCAATGCCAAACCACTCAATTTGCAGGAAATGTTGAATTTAACCCAAAAATTTATTGGCTTACCATATCTTTGGGCGGGAACGTCTACTTATGGTTTTGATTGTTCGGGTTGGGTGCAATTTCTGTTTAAACAAATGGGAATAATTTTACCAAGAGATGCTGGTATTCAGGTGAATTGGCCCGGATTTATTGAAGTTGCTAAAGCTAATTTGCGTCCTGGCGATGTGTTGTTTTTTGGGCAGGACAAAAAACCGAGCCATGAAGCAGTTTATTTGGGGGGCAATAAATTTATCAATTCAACGCCGTATGAAAATCCAATTGTGCATATTAGTGATTTACGTTCACCTCATTGGCAGGAACTTTATATAACTGCGCGTAGACTTGATTCTGCCTGGAAAAATGCTCCAGAGTTTATGGGAGTGGTTGCGGCAATTCCTGAAAATATGCAGCAAAAAATGCGTCAATATACTTGGCATAAAGGTTGTCCTGTGTCTTTGGGTGATTTGGTGTATTTGAAAATGTCTTATTGGGGATTTGATAATAAAGCGCACGAAGGAACTATGATTGTGCACAAGAATTTTGCTTCTGATGTTTTGGCGATTTTTCAGGAATTGTATCGACAACATTTTCCAATAGAAAAAATGCAACCGATTGAGGAATATCAAGGCGATGATCATAGTTCTATGGTCGATAATAATACTTCAGCTTTCAATTGCAGGGCAATGACTGATGGTTCTGGTAAATATTCGATACATAGCTATGGTGCTGCTATAGATGTTAATCCATTGATTAATCCCTATACTGATGGCGATAAAATAGACCCCCAAGAAGGTACCGAGTATCTTGATCGCACTAAGCCTCATAAGGGTAAAATTACGATGGATAGTGTGGCGTATCAAATTTTCGCTAAACATGGCTGGATGTGGGGTGGCGCTTGGTCAGGAAAGGTTAAGGATTATCAACATTTTTCTAAGTAACTTTATTTACATATCCGAGTAATTGAATGGCAAATAACTTTTCCTCCAGCATTATTAAAACCCATAAAACTTTACCAGCGCGCGTAACGAAAATCACAACTTCACACGGTGAGGTTTTAACCCCAGCTTTTATGCCGGTTGGCACTCGAGCATTTGTAAATCATATTAATCCAAATGATTTGGTGGATTCTGGTTCACAAATTATTTTGGGTGGTAATACCTATCACATGTTGTGCTCGCCTGGCATGGAAACCATTCAGGCGGCGGGTGGTATGCATCAATTTATGGGTTGGCAAGGACCAATGCTCACGGATAGTGGTGGTTTTCAGGTTTTCAGTCTTTCCAAAAATAGCAAAATCTGCGTTATTGATGAAAATGGCGCGCGCTTCAAACACCCCATTACAGGAAAGATGCTTTATTTAACCCCGGAAAGCTCAATTCAGGCGCAAAAAATTATTGGCGCTGACATTATTATGGCGTTTGACCAATGTACGCCGGATGATGGGCAAAAAGAAAATACCTTGGCGGCGATGGAAAGAACGCATCGTTGGTTGGTGGAATCTAAAGAGATTCATGAAAGAGATTCAAGTTCTGCTTATGGTTATCAACAAGCTTTATTTGGTATTGTGCAAGGCGGTAGTTTTCGTGATTTGAGGGAGCAAAGCGCTGAATTTATAACTAGCTTGGATCTGGATGGTATTGCTCTTGGGGGGGAGGTAATTGGTTTTGATATTGCGAAAACTTGTGAAATTATTGATTGGGTTCGGGATATTTTGCCAGAAAATAAAACTCGTTATGTGATGGGGGTTGGGCTTAATCCGCAAGATTTAATTGATACTACAGCCAGAGGGGTGGATATTTTTGATTGTGTTGCTCCAACCAGAAACGCGCGTCATGGTTCGCTTTATTGTGGAAAAATCATCGAGCAAGATGGCTGGCTCGCCTTTGTTGGTGAGGAAGAAAAAGGAAGGATTTTAATTAAAAAAAGTATTTATGCCCATGATGATCGACCAATTATGGAAGATTGTGATTGCTCTACTTGTCGAAATTTCTCCCGCGCTTATTTGCATTACCTTTTTAAAAGTAAATCACTGAGTTATGGATATTTAGCTTCTGTGCATAATATTCGAGTTATGCACAGAGTTTGTGAGAAAATCAGGGAAATTATTTTAAGGTAATTTCACGGAAACGAAATGGAAAGCAAATAAAGGAAATTGAAAATCCAACTTTCACATCATTTTTAGAATATCTAAAAACCCCGCGCAATTTTTTTATGTGAAAAATAAAGACGCATATCATATAATGTAATTTTAATAAAACATATAAATTATCTATACTTACCAAGGTTCCCTTAAGAAATGTCTTGTATTATCAATAACTAAATAAATTATTTACATTCTTTTTTATTAAAAATGATACATGAGGAATTTTGTTATGTTAAATCCAGCCATTAGTGCCGCCGCTCAAAACCAAAATGCTTTGTCTTTGGACGATATTCAGCTTTTTGCCAAGGATGATTTCTTTCTAGAAGAAAATAGTGCACAAGATCATGGTGAAGCTCTTTTGAACCATCTTCCTCAAAATGAAGATGGCTTATTTCCACAATCTGGACCTAGTACAGTTATTGAATATGAGGACTCTGAAGAAAGTGGCGTGTCGATGGCAGTGGTAGCTAATGATGTGCCGAGTAGTGTAGAGGATGGGCAAGAGATTATTAATGATTTAGCAAGTGGATCAAGTTTTAATTCTAGCAATAGGAGTCAATCATATTTGAATTCTTTTTCTGGATGTGATTCAGCAAGTGGATCAAGTTTTAGTTTTAGTAATGGCAGCCGATCATATTTGGATTCTTTTTCTGGATATGATTTAGTAGGTGGATCAAGTTTTAATTCTAGCAATAGCAGCCAATCATATGTTACTTTTTTTTCTGGGTGTGATTCAGGGAGCGGATTAATCAGTAATGATGATGGTCAAATTGAGGCTAAATGTGGATATTCATTAATTGATGTTGTATCGGCGGCTCAAAACCGTGACTGGGATTTTGTTTTAGCGAAATTAGCTGCTAATCCATTATCTTCTGAGAACTCGGGATATTATGAGATGGTTATGTTAGAAGCTGTGTTAAATGCGAATTTTGAATTGGTGCGAAAATTAATAGAGGATGGAGTTTCAGTACAACGCGTAATTGAGCAGCGTTATAATCGTTTGGGTGAGGAGGATGAGGGGGTTCATATTTTATTTTTATTGGCTGGGAGAGGGATTAATATGGCTTTATTACTTTTAAAACAATATCCTGCAGGTGTTAACTTTGTTAGAAAAGATAAACCTTATGTGCCAAGTTTATTTGCTTCAGTGGTAGATTTACAAGATGTTTGTTCAGATATTTTACGACGTTTACTTGAAGGTAATTTACCAATTGACGTAAATTTTACCTATAAAGGAACATCCGTTTTAAAGCATGCTATACTTACGAATCAATTTGATAAAGCAACTTTGCTTTTTGAGTATGGAGCTAATTTGGGTACTTTAGATATGGAGGACATGAATCATTTTTTATTGTATGCAATGGGTGAAAAAAAATGGCTTCTAGCTGATTTGATACAAAAAAAAATAAGTAGTATCCAACCGGAAAGAGCGGATATGTTAACTGAAATAGTGAGTAAATTTCGGGACCATTTTGATGAAAAATCGCAAGCGTCGGAAATGCAATCAGATCAGTTTTCTTCAGCTTTGCTTGTATTGAAGCAGCAGATCATGGGGTTGTTACAACCAGTTGTAATTATAAACAGCTCTTCAAATGCTTCCGTAACTGATGTTATCGAGCAATCAATGAGTTTTACAGTTGCTTCTGTTTCGGAATCATCACTAATACTATCGCCAACATCAAGTATAAGTTTTTCAAGTGCGCATAATTCTTTTTTTACCGCAAAAAGAGAAGCTCAAGCAGTATCGGGATCGCAGTTAAGCGTTGATGCAGGTGAAGCGAAAAGAATTTGGGCTTGTAAATAAAATTTTTTTTGTTAAGCAATACTTTCTGTTGTTTATTTACTTTTTTGGTATACTGCAAAAGACATATTAATTAATATGTTGAATACTAAACAAGTAAAAAATAAAGGAGAAATTACCATGCTATGCAAACCTTGTAAAAAAGCTAGCAAGCCATGTAAAGCAACCGCCAAATCATGCAAAGCTGCCAGTAAGTCAGTTGCAAAAAAGGTTGCTACTGTAAAGAAGGCTGTTGCTGTGAAAAAAGTTGCGGCTGTTAAAAAAGCGGCGGCTGTTAAAAAAGCGGCGGCTGTTAAAAAAGCTGCCGTTGTAAAAAAGGCTACTACTGTGAAAAAAGTTACCAGCCCAGCCAAAAAGAAGAAATAATCTATTTGGTTGTTGGTCTTTTCAAAACCGCTCTTTCTTGCAGGTGAAGTTCGAGGAGCGGTTTTGGAGAGAAATAAAAAAGCATATTCTTTTTAAGAAAAATCATGGAAGCTTTAGAAACGATTTTAACACGCAGAAGTGTGCGTAGATTTGAAAACAAACTAGTTGAGAAGAAAATTATTGATCAAGTTTTGCGAGCGGCAATGAGTGCTCCGTCAGCTGGAAATAATCAACCTTGGCATTTTATTATTGTTGATGATCGGGCTATTTTAAATCAAATCGCTGATTTTCACCCGAATGCTAAAATGTGTCAGGAAGCGCCTTTAGCTATTGTAGTTTGTGCGGCTACAACGGTAGAAAGATACAAGGATTTTTGGATACAAGATGTTGCTGCCGCGACAGAAAATATTTTGCTTGCTGTGCGTGCTTTGGGGCTTGGTGCTGTTTGGGTTGGTGTTTATCCTCGTGAAGATCGTGTTGTAGCAATGAAAAAACTGCTTAATATTCCTGATGCAGTTACCCCTTTTAATATTATTCCGATCGGTTATTCTGATGTTTTGCAAACGGCTCAAGATCGCTATAGTGATGAGCGGGTGCATTATAATCGTTGGTTGTCAAAATTTTTATGAAAAAATTATTATCTGTTTTTACATTTAGTTTTGTATTAATCGGTTTGTTTAATTTAACTGGTTGCGCTACTTCAAATTGGTGGCATCGCGGAGCAAAGCCCCCCGTAATGTTAACGCAAAAATACGGATCATTGCGCTTTAATCAGTTGACTATTATTGGACCAGTAAATGTGATAGTTACTCAAGGTAAACAACAAACTTTGACGTTATTGGGTGATCAGGAAACGTTAGGCAAATATGTTGTGCATAACGGGAGACATGGGTTATTAGTGCAGGCTCCTGCGGATCGACCTTATTGTTCTACAGTTTATATTACTGCTTCTTTTTTACAAAAAATGCGTCTTGGATTAGGGGTGTTATTGAAAGCTAACAAATTGGAAGTTTTAAATTTACAGGTTGTTGGTCAGGGTAGGAGTGATATTGATGTCAAAGGACAAATTTTTGCTGCTCGAGTAGAAATAGAACAACAAGGACAGGGCAAGATAGCTTTTTCCTGGTTGGCAAGTGACAAAGTTACTGTGCGTAGTAATAAAAACGGTGTCATTTATTTAGCAGGACAAAGTTATCGTTTGTTTGCAGATTTATCTGATCATGCTTATTTGGATGCCAAGTATTTACGTACTAATCAAGTTATGGTTCAAGCGGAAGATTCTGCTCGCGCCGATGTTTTGCCTTTAGACAGTTTACGTGCCAGTACCATTGATTCAAGCATTGTCGGTTATTATCATCGCCCGTCTGATTTCAAAATCGACTCACAAGATTCCAGTAATGTTTTGTTTTTGCCTGGCGCACATTAAATTGTGTTTTCCTAAAGCAAAGCACTTATCTTGGTATACGACAGTTTTATATAACTAGCTGAAAATCTAATAATTGATCGTTATGAAAGGGCAAAGTACCAAAAGTGCTGGTATGTAAATGAAATTGCCATGTAAATCAATTGGTTGTTTTTAAACCTTGAATTTTTTCGTTTTATATCCATGAAAGTCATTTTCGCTGGCACACCTGAATTTGCTTTACCGGCATTAAAGGCATTACTAAATTCAAAACATGAAATCTGTGCTGTTTATACCAAACCAGACTGCCCAGCTGGTCGGGGTTTACGGTTGACGGCAAGTCCAGTTAAACAAATGGCATTGGCAGCAAATTTAACAGTTGTGCAGCCGCTTTCTTTAAAAGATTATGCGGCTTTAGAGCAATTAAAGGGTTTTGCAGCTGATGTTTTGGTTGATGTTGCTTGTGGACTGTTATTACCTAAAGAAGTTTTAACTATACCGCGATTAGGTTGTGTCAATATTCATCCTTCTTTACTGCCTCGCTGGAGGGGCGCAGCTCCAATGCAACGTGCCATTTTAGCTGGTGATGCTATGACTGGTTTAACTATTATGCAGATGGATGTAGGTTTGGATACGGGGGCGATTTTCAGGCAAGAAAGTATATTGCTTGGACCACAAGATACAACAGCTACAGTTGAGCCGCGTTTGGCAGAGTTGGGTGCGAAAATGTTACTTTCGGTTTTGGAGGAGCTGGAAAACGGTATTGCAAAAGCTATACCGCAAGATGATACTCAAACTTGTTATGCGGCAAAAATCACCAAAGAAGAAGCAATGATCGATTGGCATAAAAGTGCAATAGAAATTGACCGCATGGTGTGTGCTTTTAATCCCTGGCCGATTGCCTTTACGCAAATTGGAGAATTTATCGTAAGAGTTTTTAAAGCTCTGCCACTTACTGAAGCGCAAAATATTGAAGTTGTAGGTACGATTATAAAGAGCAATAAAGAAGGTATCGATGTGATAACTGGAGATGGTGTTTTACGTCTTTTGGAAATACAACTACCAGGGGGGAAGGTTTTGCCAGTTGGTGAGGTTTTGAAGGCGAGGAAGGAAATGTTTAGCGTAGGCAAGAAATTCACTTTAATTAATAATTGAATTTCTAAATTTGCGCCGAACTTCAAAACAAGGTAAATTAGCGGGGTTTATTTTTAACAATTTTTAAGGGGATCAATACAATGAATTTTTTAGCCATTTTAGGTATCACAAACGCTTATGCTGCTGATACTGCTGCAGCCAGTCCGCAACAAGGCATACTTTCCATGTTGCCACTTTTTTTGATCATTATCCTTTTTATGTATTTTATGGTCATTCGTCCTCAAGCCAAACGAGCTAAAGATCAAAAAAATCTCATGAGCAGCTTACAAAAGGGGGATGAGGTTATAACTAGTGGCGGTATTCTTGGCAAAATAGAAAACATAAATGATAATTTTATCATTTTAAGTCTTGGCAAAGACGTAAATGTGACTATCCAGAAAAGTGCTATTGTAGCATGCGTGCCAAGAGGAACGATTAAATCTGCCGAGTAATTTGACGGGAAATTAAATTACTCTATCGAAAAGAAGTCTATAACTTCCTCCAAAAATCTTCAGATATGTAAGAGTAATTTCATTGTAAATCAAGATGTTATTTTAAATGTTTTGAAATTTTCAGATATTTGACTATGCAAAACCGTTACCCGCTTTGGAAAAATTGGTTGTTACTGTTCATTTTTGTGATCGGTTTGATTTACGCGGCCCCGAATTTATTTGGGGAAGATCCATCGGTACAAATTAGCGCCAGTAATGAAATAGTATTTTCTGCTAATACATTGCCGCAAGTAAAACAAATTTTACAAAAAGCTAAACTTCATTATTTAGCTGCTGTGAAGGAAAATGAGAATTTATTGATTCGTTTTTCTGACACTGATACCCAGTTAAAAGCGCGTGAGGAATTGAAGAATGCGCTTGGGGAGAATTATATTGTGGCATTAAACCTTGCTCCACGTACCCCAAAATGGCTTTTAGCTTTGGGTGCAAATCCTATGAAAATGGGTTTGGATTTGCAAGGTGGTGTACATTTTTTATTGGAAGTTGGAACAAACGATCTTTTACGGGCGCATGCTGAAAGTGATTTACATGCTATCGGCGATAATTTACGTACCGAAGGCATTCGTTATGTAAGTATTGCACGTAAACAACCACAAGGGCTCACTATTCATTTTCGTGATCAGGCTAGTTTGGATCGTGCTTTTGCTATTGTGAGTCAGCATTTTAATGATTATCTTTGGACAAGAACAGCTGTAAGTGGTGATTTTGCTTTACAGGCAACTCTTTCTGAAGCGGCAGTTTTTAAAGTAGTTAGTTATGCTGTAGATCAGACTATGACTATTTTGCGCAATCGTGTGAATGAACTGGGAGTGAGCGAAGCGATTGTGCAGCAACAGGGACCCAACCATATCAGTGTTGATTTACCAGGAGTGCTGGATACGGCACGTGCTAAAGATCTTATTGGTAAAACAGCAACTTTACGCTTTCAAATGGTTGATGTTGAGCATGACACAGCCAGTGCTCTTGCCGGTGACGTTCCAATCGGTTCCAAACTTTATCAATATGAAAACCGCCCAATTTTACTGAAAGAACAAGTTATTTTGCAAGGTAGTGCGATTACTTATGCAACAGCATCATACTCACAAGATGGCAGACCAGCAGTGAGTGTTCGTTTAGGTGGTGGCGGTGAGAGTTTGTTTAGCCGTACAACCGCGGAAAACATTGGCAAACCAATGGCAGTTGTTTATGTGGAAACCAAAACTGAAGAAAAAATGGTCAATGGTAAGCCGATTCAGGAATCTCACCAGGAACAAAAAATCATCAGTGTTGCGACGATTCAGTCGGCTTTAGGTATGAGTTTTGAAATTACTGGTTTGCGCAGCGATAAGTATGCGGCAAACTTAGCTTTGCTTTTACGTTCTGGAGCTTTGGAGGCCCCGTTAAGTTTTGTAGAAGAATCGACTATTGGACCTAGTGCGGGTAAGTCGAATATTCACAAAGGTGTTATTTCGGTTGTTGTTGGTTTTGTTTTCGTGATTTTGTTTATGGCACTTTATTATCGGCTATTTGGTTTAATTGCTAATATGGCACTGTTTTTGAACTTAGTTTTCATAGTAGCAATTTCTTCTATTTTGGGAGTCACGATGACTTTACCTAGTGTCGCCGGTATTGTTTTGACTGTTGGTATGGCGGTCGATGCGAATGTTTTGATTTATGAACGTATTCGTGAAGAATTGCGTAATGGCATTAGCCCACAAGCCAGTATTTATTCTGGTTATTCACGGGCTTTGGTAACCATTGTCGATGCAAACGTAACGACATTGATTGTGGCGTTGGTGTTATTTGCTTTGGGAACAGGGTCAGTTAAAGGTTTTGCTGTGATGCTTACTATTGGTTTAATGACTTCCATGATGACATCTATTGTATTTACTCGTGCCGCGATTAATTTAATTTACGGTAGCAAGGTTTTGAAGACTATTTCGATAGGGTTACCGAAGAAAAAATAGCAATAGCCAGTAGCCACAAGCCCGTAGCCGCAAGCTTTAGCTTGCGATTAAGTTTGGCAGACTAAAGTTCTGCGGCTACATATAACTTAATTTTAGCAGGCATTTATAATTGATAGAGGTGAATTTTATGCGTAAATATATTATTGCTGGTAACTGGAAAATGAATGGCACGAAAGAAAGCGTGCGAACTTTATTGGAAGGTATTAAGAAAGGCGCGGTTGAAATTAATCATCCTAACGTTGAATGGATTGTTTTCCCACCTTATGTATTTTTAGATGCAACGGAAAAAACGCTGGGAGATAGTGGTGTTGCTTGGGGCGCGCAGAATTTAAGCCGTGAAAAAAGCGGTGCTTTTACAGGTGAAATTTCAGCTAGTATGTTACAGGAATTTCATTGTCGTTATGTTTTGGTTGGGCACTCGGAAAGACGTACTTTATATGGCGAAAATGATGATTTAGTTGCCGCAAAATTTATGGTTGCTTGTCAGGCTGGTTTAATACCGGTTTTGTGTGTTGGTGAAACGTTAGCCGAACGCGAAAAGGGTTTAACGCAGGCTGTAGTTATGCGCCAATTGAATGCTGTTATACGTTTAGCGGGCGGTGTTGAATTATTCAATCAAGCGGTTGTTGCATACGAACCTGTTTGGGCAATTGGTACTGGTTTGAACGCTACACCTGAACAGGCGCAAGAAGTTCATGCAGCTATTCGCAAAGAATTTAGCCAACATGATGCTGTTTTGGCGGATAAATTACAGATTTTATATGGTGGAAGCTTGAAATCAGATAGCGCTCAGGCTATATTGGCTATGCCCGATATTGATGGTGGTTTGATTGGTGGGGCATCATTGAAAGCAGAAGAATTTTTAAATATAGGAAAATCATGCAACCGATAATTTTTATTATTCATATTTTAGCAGCTGTGGCACTAGTAGCTTTAGTGCTGATACAACATGGTAAAGGTGCTGATGCTGGTGCCGCTTTTGGTAGTGGTGCATCGCAAACTATGTTTGGTAGTCAGGGCTCAATGCCATTTTTGATTAAAGTCACGACCTTAATTGCCGCGATTTTTTTTGTGAGCAGTTTGACACTTGGTTATATGACAGCAAAAAGCGCTAAACAAGTGCGCGCTTCAGGACTGAGTTTATCAGTTCAGGCACCAGCGTCAGTGCCAGCGAAACCAGCTCAAGTGCCAATCAATACCCAAGTGCCCATTCCAGAAAAGAAATAAGCCGAAGTGGTGAAATTGGTATACACGCTACCTTGAGGTGGTAGTGGCGTAAGCCGTGTCGGTTCGAGTCCGATCTTCGGCACCACAATAAAAAGTCACAAAAAACGTAGTTACAGATCCGTTATGATTTGGTATGGATTGTATCGTGAACTAAAACTTGTGGCTACGGAACTCTAATTAAAATATTCAAAAGACTATCTAGTCACCTAAAAAAATGGCAATCGTCGAATTTATACCCAATCAAATTCAATCTTCAAGCGATCAATTCTTTGATGAAAAAGAATTTCGTTCTATTGTGGAAAAAGGTTTAGCTTTAGCAAAAAAATTAGGTGCCAGTTCTGCTGCGGTTGGTATTGCTGGTGGAACGGGTTTTAATGTTGATGTGCGTTTAGGCGAAGTTGAAAAAGTAGAACATCAGCAAACGCGTCAGTTTGGTATTACGCTATATGTGGGACATAAAAAAGCTGGTTGTAGTACCAATGATTTTTCTTCCCAGTCAATTGCTACCGCTGTAGAAAAAGCTTATCAAATGGCAAAATACACTAGCGAAGATCCATGTGCCGCTTTGCCCGATCCAAAAATGCTGGGTTTTGATTACCAAAATCCTGATCTTGATTATCCTTGGGACATTGAGGTTAAGCAGGCTATTGATTTAGCTAAAGCTTGTGAAGCAACAGCTTTGTCTTTAGATAAACTCATTACTAATTCAGAAGGTGCTAGTGTTGCTACGGGTAGAGTTTTGCAAGTTTTGGGTAACAGTTATGGTTTTTTGGGGAGCTATATAACTACCAATCACAGCTTAAGTTGTAGTTTAATAGCAGGTAAGGGAGATGCTATGCAACGCGATGGGGATTATTCATTGACACGTGATGCGCGCGATCTTTGGTCGCCTGAAATAGTGGCTAGGAAAGCTGTGGCAAAAACTGTGCGACGTTTGAATGCTAAAAAAATAGCCACTCTTAAATGTCCGGTTATTTTTGAATCACAAGTAGCAAGGACATTAGTGGGTAGTTTTCTCAAAGCGATCAATGGCTATAACTTATATCGTAAGTCTTCATTTCTACTTGATAAAGTAGGGTGTAAAGTTTTCGCAGATCATGTTTCGATTCAAGAAAAACCACATCTTGCTAAAGCTTGGGGCAGTGCGCCATTTGATGGTGAGGGTGTTAAAACCAATGAGCGTTTCCTTGTGATTGACGGTATTTTACAAGGTTATCTTTTAGACAGTTATGCAGCGCGCAAATTGAAGATGCAAACTACAGGAAATTCAGGTGGTGCACATAATGTTTTTATTAGTCACGGTGATCAAAATCTCGAATCTTTATTGAAAATGATGGATAAAGGGTTTTTAGTTACGGAGTTACTAGGTTCCGGGGCAAATATTATGACAGGTGATTATTCGCGAGCAGCGTTTGGATTTTGGGTTGAAAATGGTGTAATTCAATATCCCGTTATGGGGGTGACTATCGCATCTAATTTAAAAGATATTTTTAGTAATATTGTCGCTATTGGTAATGATGTTGATTATAGAAGCAGCATTTATACAGGGTCGATATTGGTTGAGAGTATGACAGTAGCTGGGTGATTTAATGGAAAGTGAACTTACCCTAAAATTTTTTATGGATCTATTCCCGCGTGTTTTAGTTAACACTGCTGTTTATGAGCATTTTCTACCGTTTTATTGGTTTATATTGAGAATATATACAAAATATTGTTGATTCTTGGCTTGTAGATATTGTTTTAATCTGTTATATTTGTTCTTTACTCAACAGTTCAACTTATTTACAGGTTAAAATTATGTTGCACTCTTTTTCATGTGAAAATTTCTATTCATTCAAAAATGAAGTTATTGTTGATTTTACAGTAACCTCTAGTGCGGCAAAAAATGAAAGTTATGTTACAGCAGAGTCGCAAACCAACCTTACTAAAATTCTTGCGGTAATTGGCTATAACGCATCTGGGAAAACACATCTTCTAAAAGTACTACCTTTTTTACAATGTTTCTTAGTTGAGTCTTTTGCAGCTAACCCGCAAAACCCTAATCCAATTCAGCCTTTTTTGTTTGGAGATTCCAAAGATAAGCCTAGCAAGATTGCAACCACTTTTGAAATTGCTGGAGATATTTTTACTTACTGGCTTGAGCTGGATTCACAAAAAATTATTTTTGAAAAATTAAATGTTCGAAATAAGAGCAAAAAAAGATCTACCGTAAAAACGCTGTTTACCAAAGCTTGGGATGCAAAGAAAAGTAGTTATGATTTTAAAGATATTGGTTTTGATCTACCAAAAGTAATCCCTGAAACATGGTTGCGTACCAATGCCAGTGTTATTTCTACGGCATTTCGTTTGCAGCATAAAATTAGCTCGGATATTGCCTCTTTCTGGCAAAAAATCCAAAGCAATGTTGTTGAAGGAGGACGACTTGACGACAGCATTCCTAAATCTATTGATCTTATTAATGCTTTAATTTTTTTTTGTGAAAACGAGCATCTTAAAAAAGAAGCTGAAAAGTTGATTGCCAGATTTGATCTTGGTTTTAGCCAGTGTGATATAAAAAAAGAAACTAAAGATAACCAACAGGTTGCGGTTAATGCGGCAGTTGTGCATTCATTTAAAGGAAAAGATTACAGGTTGTCTTTGCGGTACGAATCTTCGGGTACAAAACATCTTTTGGTTATTTTGAAAACGGTATTGGAGGTTTTAGCGAATGGTGGTATAGCTGTTTTAGATGAATTTGATGCTAACTTACATCCCAGTATGGTTTTGCCTTTACTGAAACTTTTTATGTCATGCGATACAAATCCAAAAAATGCCCAAATTATTTTTAGTACCCATAGTCATAGAATTTTAGCTGAACTTGATAAACAGCAAATTTTTTTGGTGGAAAAAAATAAACAAGGCATCAGTGAAGGTTGGCGACTCGATGAAATGGAAGGTGTGCGAGCTGACGACAACTATTATGCAAAATATATTGCTGGAGCGTATGGAGCAGTGCCGAACATTACAGAAAAATAATTGGCGTTATGAAGATTTAGACAAATATGTTATAAAAAGGTAATTTATGGTTTCAATATGTTTATTGTCGTTTGATGGTCCATGGACAGCTATTGCTAAGTTTATTTCTCCAATGTTTGCAGGATTTGTAGGGGTTTGTTTTGCCGCTTGGTTTGCTATTCGCAAGTATCATTCTGAACAAAGAACTTCCAGATTACAAAAATTGTATTTTGAGGATGCGTTACTTGGTCAAACGAAGGTTATAGAAGAATCAATGGCACAGGTTAATAAGAACTTCCTTCTAACAGAATATCTTGTTAATTTAGTACGAAGTCTATTGGATCAGGACTTGAAAAGCCGAGAAATTACAAAAAAGTATTTGGAAGACATTTTTAGGAATATATCAAAAAACATAGAAGTAAAATTTAATTCAACAGATTTTAAGAAGGAGACAATTTCAAGTTTACTTTATCGGTGCATGGAAGAAAAAAACAGTTTATCGACATGGATAAAAGAGTTTGAAGAGGACTCATATAGATTCTCTTCATTTTTGCAAGGTCAAATTGCAGTGTTGGGGTTTGTTATTAGTTCACCCACTGGGTTGAGTTTTCTCAAACTCAAAGAGAGTAAAGAATAGTATGCAGATGTATTGTCTAAAGTTGATTTAATTCACAAGTCTTAAGATGTTTATGAAAAGGTAGATTGTAGCTTATGGTGAATATAGAACTAGGAAAGGCGCGTTGCTAGGGTATTGATTTTGAGGGGCGTAAATGCAGGATAGCATTTCCGAGTACAGGATGTACTTTCCCCGAAAAACAAATACCCGCGCAACGCGCAAATGGTGTTTGCTGTTTTTTTTATATTTTCATTTTCCTGTAGCTTCTCAAAAAGTTAGGGCAAACCAAAGGTATGTGAAAACTATTACTATGTAAATCAACAGGTTAAAATTGAGGATCGAAAAATCCCCCGGGTTTTTTGAGAAGTTACATTTTCCATTTTCCTATCATAACTTATTATTTTTACAATAAATTTCATACGATTGTTCCGTATCTTTGCGATTTTTGTAATGTATCAACTATTATTATTTCGCACTTTCAGTGCTCGGATTTTTACTTACCCATTTACCCAGCCCGACACTCGTTTGCGCTCGTTTGGACTGGGCTATTCTATTTCTTCCCTTTCAGGGCGTTTTGAAGGTCGTTTTTAATAATCATGGTGATGAACGCGTAAAATCAGTTAGTAATTGCAAAATAATCGTCAAAGAGTTATTATCTGCGCCATATTTTAATGCTTTTAAACTGCTAAATTTAACACCATTAAAAGTAACTCCTTGATTTTAAAAGAAATTTTATTTACATATCTGTGATGGGTGTTCCAATGACAAAAGTAGAAGAACAATATCAATCTATTCAAGAAAAAGCGCGCCAAGCTTTGTCGGCGTATGATTTTTCCAAAGTTACACAAATTCGGGTTGGTTCAGCAACTTGTGAGGATGCCGCTGGTGCGGTTGAAGTTGGAGAAGAATTTAGGAAAAATATTGCGGCATCTGGTCGTACTGACATTTACTTAAGACCAG
>MGXG01000091.1 GCA_001801285.1 Gammaproteobacteria bacterium GWE2_37_16 | reverse complement strand
ATATATTAGTGAATGGATCATCCGTAGGAGCAGCCGATTCGTATACGTTTACTAACGTTACAAGTGCTCAAACAATTTCCGTGAGTTTTGCAATAGATACTAAAGTTATAACTTCCAGCGCAGGAGAACATGGGGAAATTAGTCCATCTGGAGAAACATTGGTAGGTTATGGATCGGACAAAACTTACACGATGATTCCATCTACTAATTATCATGTCGCAGATGTATTGGTAGATGGAAAATCCGTAGGAGCAGTAACTTCATATACATTTAAAAATATAGAATCCGATCATACTATATCGGTAACATTTGATAATACTCGTATTATAACTTCAAGCGTTATCGGAACGGGAGGTTCTATAAATCCATTGGGAAATACATCAATAATTAATGGAGCAGATCAAAATTACACGATAACGCCAATAGCTCTTTATCACATAGCAGATGTATTAGTGGATGGATTATCTGTTGGAGCAGTTGCTTCATATACATTCACTAACGTTACTAGTGCCCATACTATTTCCGTGAGATTTTCGATAGATACAAATGATATAACTGCTAGCGCAGGTGACCATGGATCAATTAGCCCATCTGGAGACACGCCAGTAAATTATGGAGCAGATCAAACGTTTACGATAACTCCTGATTCGGATTTTTCTATTTCTGATGTTATAGTGGATGGGGTATCTAAGGGTGCAATAAGTTCGTATACATTTTCTAATGTTGTTGTTGCTCATACTATAACGGCAAGTTTTGTCCAGCATATTGATTTAAAAACACCGAGCTTAAGTTTCGATCAAATAAGTGATAAGTCGCATAAGTTTATTTCTATTTCAAAAAATAAAGTATCGGTAAATGGAGGACAGAAAATTAAAATAAAATTTGATAAATTTCATGAACCACCAACGGAAGTATTATTTGACAACGTGCGTGCTAAAATGATTTCATCAGCCGTAGATATGGTTGTTGTCATAGTTCCTGCGCATAAGCTAGGAACAGTTGATATTACCATTTCCAATTCTAAGGAATTGATAACGCTGCCGAAAGCTTTTGTTTATCTTAAATAAAGCTATTTGAAATTTATAATTATCGAAGCTACATGTCTAATCTAAATAAAAAAATATCTGCTATTTTTCATTCTACGCCATTTATTTTGTCATTTTTAATGTTTTTGATGTTTCTGATGCGGGTAGTACCGATTTATCACAATGTTTTTACTAATTGGGCATGGTTGCATGGCAATTATGTCAATTTTGCTTCTGATGATGCTGTATATCATATGCGCTTGGTGTATAACACTTTAGGGCATTTTCCTTGGCGAGTATTTTTTGATCCATTTACACATTTTCCATATGGAAATCAAATCCATTTTGGTCCATTGTTTACTCTGTTGATCGCCGCGCCAGCTTGGGTTTTGGGATTTGGTCATCCTAGCGCATTTTTGATAAATGCAGTTGGAGCGTTTGTTCCACCAATTTTAGGGGCATTGTGTCTTATCCCTACTTATTTTATTGGTAAAACGATATTTGGTAAAACAGGGGGACTGATTGCGGCGGTGACTTTAGCGTTTTTACCGGGGGAATTTTTCCAAAGATCGACTTTAGGTTTTACCGATCATCATGTGGCTGAAGTTTTGTTTTCCACCTTAGTATTTGCCTTCTTAGTGCAAGTTTTTACATCTTCAGAGAGTAAAAAGTGTTATTTTTTTGCAGTAGCAACTGGTATTGCTCTTGGTTTGTATCTTTTAAGTTGGCCAGCAGCGTTTTTATTTTCGGTAATAATTTTATTATTTTTTATTGCTCAATTTGTTGTTGCCTATTTACATGATCAGAAATTGAAAAGGCTTTTGTTAATTGCTGCGGCGGTTTTTTTGATTCCGGCAGTTATGGTTCTACCTTATTCCTTGATGAATCCACGGCTGCAATTAACCTATTACTCCCTAGCTCAACCATTGATTTTTTTTGGGCATTTTGTTTTTCTTGCCATGTTGTGTGTTGTGATTCAAATCTTGAGGGGGTTTTCTGTACCAAAAAAAGTTTCTCCATTAGTTATATTAGTGGTTATTTTTATCGGTTTGTTTTTACTGAGAATTTGTGCAGCAGAAACTTACGCTGCTATGCTTTCAGGCATTAAAATATTGTTTAATCCTAGCCAAGGAATGCTGACAGTTGCTGAAGTTTGGCCAAGTATAGTTAGCCGTGGTACCGGGGAGATTTCTTTTACTGCTCCTTGGTTGAATTTACTTTGGGCTGGTCCGTTTTCTTTAATTGCTTTTACTTTGCTTGTGGAAAAAGTTGGTAAAGACAATAAACCCAATGATTTATTGTTGCTGATTTGGGGTATTGGCATGATGTTGGCAATGTTTGCCCAAATGCGTTTTGCTTATTATTTTGCGGTAAATGCTGCCTTATTGACGGGATATTTGGGAGTACAGTTTCTAAATTATGTAACTAAATTTTTATATAATAAGCCAGGAGAAAATAAAGTTCCGGAACACAAATTTTGGCTCGCAGTGATTGGCTTTTTCTTATTTTGTTTTGCTTTGATTTATCCTGTGACACCATTTGCGCCAAAATATAGTTATTGCTATGGAGCGCGTTTGCTAAAAAACGTTTATGATACCTATTTGTGGTTAAATCAACATACGCCAGATCCACAAGGGCAAAAAATAAAAACTGATTTTGCTTATGAAAATGGTTTTTATTCAATTCCCAAAAAGCTCAATTCCAAATTTCCTTATCCTAAAACTGCGTATGGTATTATGGCTTGGTGGGATGTGGGGCATCAGTTGACTTACGTTGCAGAACGGATTCCCAATGCTAATACTTTCCAACAGGGTATTGTTGAAGGTGATAAATCTTTGGGAGCTGCACCATTTTTTACGGCGGTGAATGAAAATATTGCGTTGAAAGATTTAAATCAGATAGGAACGCGTTATGTAATGATTAATAATGTTGTTGCCAATACACAATATACAGCAATGCTTCTTTGGGAGGGGAAAAAAGATGTATTTGATAAGCAAAGTACAAAAAATACATCTTGGCAAAAAAAAATAGGATTAAAAAAAATTACTTTTTCTCCTGATGATAAACGCTTTAAGGATTCGATGTTGTACCGACTGTATTATTCGGATGGAAAAGATTTAAGTCATTTTCGATTAATTTACGAATCAGATGGTGATTATATTGTTAATGTTAAGACTGTTGAAATAAATACAGGTAAGGAAAATCGTTATTTTAGTATTAAAAGAAAAGATTATCAGAAGGCTTTGAAAATTGCTTGGCAGGCAGAGCAGCCAGCTTGGCTGAATCGCAAAAAAGATAAAATTGTTTATGGAGCAAGACCACCAGTTAAGGAAATAAAAATTTTTGAAAAAGTTAAAGGAGCGGTGATCACAGGGAAAGCGCCAACTGGAGTCGAGGTTGATTTAAGTCTAGATTTAAAAACCAATCAGGGGCGTATTTTCACTTATAAACAAACCACTACTGCCGAAAATGGTCAATATAAATTTGTTGTGCCATATCCAACTACCCACATGCGTGGCAGAGGTTATGATTATGCTGTTGAGCCACTTGGTAAATATGTGATTAAAATTGGAGCAGAGAAACGGTTGGTTGCGATTATGGAAGAACAGGTTAATTAATTTACTAAAGTTTTATAGCTACAAAAAGAATCTATTTGTGAGGTGAAATTTTAGCAAGGCTGACTGATTTTATCAATAATCTGGGATCGAGTTTGACAGTTAAGTTTAAATTTGATTTTGGCGATGTGTGCTTCGGCGGTGCGATAAGAAATGTCCATGATTCTACCAATTTCTTTAGCCGACATACCTTTTGAAATATATTGAACACATTCTTTTTCTCGTTCGGAAAGAGGCAAGTTACAAAAACTGATAGTAGAGGGTGGCATTAGCGGAAATGAAGGTAAAGCTGTAGTTAAGCTTAATTGGTTAATAACATTGATTATTTCTGGTAAAGCTACTTGGGTTAAATTAAAGCTTAACCCGGCGATTCCTATAATATGATTATTTGAATCTCTGACTTGGGTTTTTAATGACAAAAAGGGGGTGCCTATAGCGTTTTCAATAAATAATTTAATGGTATTGCTCTTGATTGCCTGGTTATCGTTCAACCACATAGATTTTTCAATTTCTGAAGGTATAAAATCTTTAAAATTCTTACCTATGATTTCGTTGCGGGAAGAATTGGCAATATATATAGCTTGCAAATCATTGGCTTCTAAGATCATCGCATCCAGCGTTTTGCAAAAAACGTGTACAGGTTTGTCTTCGCTAAAAACAAGTAGGTCCTTGATTGGCCTTGAAAAACCAAACAACTGTTTTTGTGGGTGTTCGTTTCTTCTAATCATATTAACAACCATTTTACATGATTTAAGCAAGAGTTTCTACGCTGGTCAGTCTTCTTAAGATTACTTTAAGATTAAATGGGTGGGCTATAAGTATTTTCTACGTATATTTTTAAAAAAATAAATGTCTTATAATTTACATTGCCTAAAATTTGTAAATCTTAATCTTAAATGCAAAAAATATGTACGATCCATTAATAGAAGAACATTTCCCTCAACCATCTCAGCGAGGAGAACCTCTATCGCTGCCAGCAGGTTGTATTATTTTAAAAGAACTTGATTTACTACTAACCAACAATGGATTTATTCGTAAAATACGCAGAGATCATTGGTTTATTAACCCGGATGAACAAAGTCAACAACCGGGCAATTTGTATGGCGATAGAGCCAAATTGCGTATTAGCGGTAAAGCATATGGACATATTATTGAAAGCGACCCTGGTACGAAGGAAGATTTTTATAATTTTGTGAAACTAAAGTTGTTGAACGCTACCCCAAACGAAATAAAAATGATCGACAGGTATTATCAACAGGGTTTATTGGGTATTCCTGTAGATATTATTAATCATTCACTAGCTGAAAACTGGATAATTAATGGCAAAACGAAAGCATATATTTTTCGTGGTGAAGATGGGCGTATATATTTAGACACTGAAGTTACAGATTTAAGCTTTTTAAATGTTCCTCCCATGCCAGATTCCATAGTTGTAATGGAAGCATTGCCGGATGTAAGGAAATTTTTCAGTAAGGGTTCACTCTACGCTAGATCCGTATTTTTACCAGAAGGAGTAAAGTTCGTACATGTTGGCATTAACGAATCTAATTTAACTTTAAAATCATTTCTTACTGGGGATCATAATCAAGGTTATGAGCTTAATTTAGCCCATAGCTTTATTCGATCATCATTGTCAGTAATTTCTACATTTGAACCCGAATATTATCAGGCATCAGCTATTGAAGAGGCTAATAGAAAAGAAACCCGTGAACAAGTAAAAAAACAATTGAAAGACCATATAAAAACAATCAAGCAAGCAAATGATGCACTGTACGATATTAACGAAGATATTCGTAGCGGTCATTTTAGGAAGTATTCCCAAAATTGTATTGAATACTTTTACCAAATTATCCAAAAAG
>MGXG01000090.1 GCA_001801285.1 Gammaproteobacteria bacterium GWE2_37_16 | reverse complement strand
TCGTTCCACAATTTATTAAAGCTAAAAATGGCTGGGTTATCCATGACTACGGCGACGCCATAAGCTCCTCTCCCAATAATCTTTATTCAAGCGCCGACTATCATTCTTTATTATCTTTAATCAATGGCTTAGATGACAATAAAGATGAGGAAGGGGGTGAAGGAAGCGAAACACTAAAACCCGAAGGAAAGGGAACTATTATCAAACAAGCACATGATACCGCCCAAGAAATGGTAGAACTTTGCCTACAAAAAGGCTGGCCGGGAATTAAGATTGTCGCTGGCTCACCCGTCATGCAATGGGCTGCATGGAAAACAGCTGAAGAGTACGGAATGGAAGTATTGGGATTTACTGCAGACAAACAAGCTGTTCGCAGGAAAAATCGCCTCAAAGTAGTCCCCATCATTTTATCGGAAAAAAAGCTCGACGTTTAATATGTCCAAAAATAGCTCTAGCTCTCCTCTGCAAGTTTTCGGCTTGTTTAGCTTAATCATGATTACCATTGGCGCTGTAGATAGCATTCGTAATCTGCCCACAGCGGCTCTATTTGGCAGCTCCTTGGTCTTTTTCTTTCTTCTTGGCGCATTACTTTTTTTATTACCCAGCGCCTTAATAGCCTCTGAGTTGGCATCAACCTGGCCAGAATGTGGTGGAATTTATATTTGGGTAAAACATGCTTTTGGGAAAAAAATCGGTTTTTTAGCAGTGTGGTTTCAATGGATGGAAAATGTTATTTGGTTTCCAACCGTCCTCTCTTTTATTGCCGGTTCAGTTGGTTACTTAATATCACCCAGCTTGGCTAATAATAAATTGTTTCTAATTTCAATTATCATCACAGCTTTCTGGTTTGTTACCATTATCAATCTTTACGGTATGCGTTCTTCCATTCGCATAGGTAATTTTTGTACTATTTTTGGGCTACTCATCCCAATGCTAATAATTATCATTCTAGGTATAAACAGAATATTAGTTGGTCAGCACATACAATTACAACTAGCTTTAAATCTGCAAACGTTTAAACCGAATTTAGAAAACCCCCAAATATGGGTAGCATTAACTGGCATCATGTTGTCCTATTGTGGCATGGAAATAACAACCGTTCATGCTCACGAAGTCCGCCATCCTCATCGCAATTTTCCACGCGCTTTACTTACCTCCACCATTATTTTGTTAATAACCTTGATTTGTGGCTCAATGGCAATCGCTCTTGTTTTGCCCGCACAAAAAATTAATTTACTTTATGGCGTAATGCAGGCTTTTGATGTTTTTTTTAGCACTTATCACCTACACTGGCTCATGCCATTTGTTGCTTTAGCTTTAGTTGTCGGTAGTATCGGCAGCCTAAGTAGCTGGATCATTGCCCCAACCAGAGGACTTTTAATTGCTGCCAGCGATGGACATTTACCCGCACATTGCCGTAAACAAAATTCCCGTGGCGCACCAAGTACCTTACTAATTTACCAAGCCATCATCGTTACCATCATAGTGCTGATTTTTTGGATTATGCCTAGTGCAAGCGGCTCCTATTGGTTGCTCACATCATTAGCGGCGCAACTATACATGCTAATGTATATTTTAATGTTTTTCTCAGCTATCTATTTGCGCTTTAAAGAACCAAACTTACATCGCCCTTTTAAAATTCCTGGCGGAAAAATAGGAGTAGTCATGGTTGGTGGGTTGGGTATGATTGGTGCTGGTCTGACCTTCATCATTGGCTTTATTCCACCTCACAATATTAATATAGGAAGCGTTTGGCGTTATGAATCGATATTGATTGGAGGATTAACTCTTGTTAGCAGTCTGCCTTTTTTATGGAAGAAGCAAAAATTAATTGCTCAAGAAATGAGATCTATTGAAAATTAATCTCTCTTTCTCAATTTTTCGCGCCATCAAACTTCAGTCACTGATTTAAAATGGAATTTTATTTACGCATTTATTGAAAATCAAGTTTGCGTTTCGAACAACACAAAATCCATGAATTATGAAAAGTGAGCATCACGTCAATATTTACTCAAACCCAAAAACCCTTTTATTCAACGAAGTTTTTCATAAACTCTTCCAAATAATGAATATTAGTTCCGCCAGCAACAAAACCAGGGTCCGCTAAAATTCTTTGTTGTAATGGTATATTAGTCTTGATGCCCTCAACAACAATTTCCTTCAAAGCATTTCGCATCTTTAAAATGGCAATTTCTCTGGTTTCCCCGTAACTAATAATTTTTCCGATCATGGAATCATAATAATGAGGAACAACATATCCTTGGTAAATATGCGAATCAACTCGAATTCCAGGCCCACCAGGAGCATGATAAGTTGTAATCTTGCCTGGAGAAGGAGTAAACGTGTTTGGATCTTCAGCATTAATACGACATTCAATAGCATGCCCTTTTATTTTAATATCATCCTGTTTTAATAACCATTTTTCTTGAGCTGCGATTAACAGCTGCTCCTTAACTATATCGATCCCGGTTACCATCTCACTAATTGTATGCTCAACCTGAACACGTGTATTCATCTCGATAAAGTAGAACTTGCCATTTTCATACAAAAACTCAAATGTTCCCGCTCCACGATAGTGTAACTTTTGACAAGCCTTAACACATAAAAGACCAATTTGTTGACGTTGCTTTTTGCTAATACCTGGCGCTGGAGATTCTTCTAAAACTTTCTGATGTCGCCGTTGCATAGAACAGTCACGCTCCCCAAGATAGACAGCATGCCCATGCCCATCCCCAAGAACTTGTATTTCAATATGTCGCGGATTCACTAAAAACTTTTCCATGTATATAACAGGATTGCCAAAAGCCGCACTGGCTTCAGCGCGTGTCATGGAAAGAGCACTCGCCAAATCATCTTCCTTGGTAACAACGCGCATACCTCGCCCGCCGCCTCCACCCGAAGCCTTGATAATAACCGGATAACCAATTTTTTTCGCCAAAGCACTATTTTCCTGATCATTTTTGCCTAAAGGACCATCCGACCCAGGCACGCAAGGAATGCCCGCGTTTTTCATCGTTTTAATTGCAGAAATTTTATCTCCCATAGTCCTTACGGTCTGAGCATCAGGACCGACAAAAATAAAACCGCTATTTTCAACCTGTTCAACAAAGTCAGCGTTTTCAGCTAAAAAACCATACCCTGGATGAATAGCATCTGCGCCAGTAATTTCAGCGGCACTAATAACTGCCGGAATATTCAAATAACTATGCATAGGACTAGCTGGACCTATACAAACCGCCTCATCAGCAAGATGAACATGCATAGCCTCACGATCAGCATCAGAATAAATTGCAACGGTTTTAATACCTAATTCATGACACGCACGTAAGATTCGTAAAGCTATTTCGCCACGATTTGCAATAAGAACTTTTTTCAGCATTTTTTTACTCCGCCCTTACTCAATTATGAATAATTGCTGGTTGTACTCCACAGGTTGTCCATTTTTAACAAGAATTGCTTTTATCGTTCCTTCCTTGTCTGCTTCAATACGGTTAAACATTTTCATTGCTTCAATCAAGCAAACAACATCACCCTCTTTCACATGTTGACCAATATCAGCAAACACTTTAGCGCCGGGAGACGCGGAAAGATAAACTGTTCCAACCATTGGAGACTTGATTGTATGTTGCGCCGAAATTTCGCCACCTTGCGGCGATTGCGCAGCAACCTGCGTGTTTTGTTCCTGCGTGGGCGAAAACATTGCAGGTAAAGTTTGTGCTCTTCCTTCCTGGAAAGCACCCAAAGAAACGGGTTGAGCTAAATGAGCTCCCTCAACACCGTTGGAAATCAATACGCTTTCCTTTTCCCCTTTTACTTCAAGCTTTGTAATGCCTGTTTCTTTGACGAGTTCTATGAGTTTTTTAATAGTACGAATATCCATAAAGCTCCTTAATTAATTTTGAGATAAATTGATACACTATGATTGATTCGACCGAGCCGAAAAACCATTAACAAGTAGCATAGTATTAAATTTTATACCGATAATTCTGACCAAAAATCGTCTTTTTGTCCAGAAAAATTCTTAGAAAGCGGCAAGATCGCAACAAAAAAGCCTAAAATATCAAAACTTAAGAGCATGTTTACCGCGAAAACTCATCAAGATTCCGCTTTGGATTGGAAATACAGACCAATTTATCTTGCCCCTGCTCTCCTTTTACAATGACGACATGTTTTTTGGGAACGGCAAAATATTGTGCAAGCACTTTATTCAATTGATCATTTGCCTTTCCATCAATTGGTGGGGCTGATATCTGTATTTTTAATTTTGCACCATGCCAACCAACAATCTTGTTTTGCTTGGCACTTGGATTAATATGGACCTGCAAATATAGATCATAACCTTTCCAATAATGGCTTTTTCTCTCCATAAAACTGTCATTTCTCTTTTTTTTGCAATATCCCTTTTTTCTGCAAACCTTTTAATATCTCATCCACCACAACACTTAATGGTCTACCATCTGTGTTATAGGAAATATCTGCAAGTTTCTCGTAAAAAGGCTCTCTTTCAACGCGTAAATTCTTTAAAACAGCGCGACGTCCCGCTCCAACAATTAAAGGTCGCTTTTTACTGCGTTTAACCCTCTCCATTTGATCATCCAACGAGGTTTTTAAATAAACAATAAATCCATTAGCCCGCAAAGCCTTGCGATTTTCAGGAGAAATCACAGTGCCACCTCCTGTCGCCAAAAGAACCCCTTGTAATTTAGTCAACTCTTCTATTACCTTAATTTCACGTTGCAAAAATCCTTCCTCTCCCTCTATATCATAAATCCAGGGAATACTCGCCCCTGTTCTTTCCTCTACAACATGATCAGAATCATAAAATTCCAGCCCCAATTTGCGCGCCAACTGTCGACCAATGCTAGTTTTGCCAGCACCCATTGGGCCTATTAAATATACATTTTGTATTTTTTTATCGCTTCCGCCCATAAAATCTATTTGCCAATTTTTTTGCAACCTGAAAATTTTAATATACTATAATTTAAACTGTTTTGAAATTACTAAAAAGTAAAAACGCCCTTATTACATACTACAGCTATGCAAATATGATTACTATATAAATCAACACGTTATTTTTGATATTTAAAATTTTGAGTTTTCCTTATCGACCATGCTATTGTAAATAAAAAATATCTTTTTATCCCTTAACCGTGAAGGAAAAAACCATTAAAGCTAATTAACTATACTTTTGATTCTGTCGCAAATATTTTTCACCAGGTAATTCGTTAATCCACAATTATTGTAATAATGAAAACTACTCCAAACACTTCCAACGCATTAAAAGAAACACTAGCAACAAAAATTTTTTGGAGCTTCGTCATTGTTCATGTTTTGCTTTGGAGCATTTTACCCGAATTAGCCCGCTACACTCCCTCCTACGATATTATTGAAGCCGTAAACTGGGCTCAGCAATTGGATTGGGGCTATGATAAAAATCCTTGGGTAATTGGCTGGCTCACTCGCCTAGGTATCGACATTGCTTTAGGTAAAAGTTTTCTTGGTTATTATTTCCTCCAACAA
>MGXG01000089.1 GCA_001801285.1 Gammaproteobacteria bacterium GWE2_37_16 | reverse complement strand
TGAATAAAGTTGGAACCGGACATTAAAGGCGTATGTAAAATTACTGGTACTTTACTGATCACTTCATAACCAGTAAAAGCCGCCAAAGTAAAAAGATAAATTGCTGTAAAACCATCGATTGTCATATTTTAGGCCTCCTAATTTCACGGGAAATGAAATTAATAAGTCGACGAGAAGTCGACAATTTAAAAATCAAAATTTATCAAAATCATCGCAAAGCGATTCTTTTATTCTTTACTCGAAACAATCCCGTTTCTTGCCCTTCGGGCTGGCTTAAGCCATTAAAAATCCGACTCTTTATTATATTTTTAGCTTTCCTGTAAAAATAATAAAGCAGATTAAAGCTCCTTAATTTCTAGCGATTAGCTGGGGAAAACATATTTTTTCTTTTTCAGCTTCGCTCTGTCGATTTTGTCATTCCTTGATCCTTTTATTATTTCATTATTTCTTTGATTTTGGCATTCACAATTTGTCCATCATGTGTCACTGCACTGCCTGATATTACCTCATCGCTCCAATCAAGAGCCAGATTCCCTTCTTTTATCATTAAATTGAGTAAATTTAAAATATTTCGTGCGTACATTTCACTGGCATTAGTGGCAAGAGAGCTGAAAATATTTTGCGTGCCGACAATGCTGATACCACTATGCACAATCAATTCGCCTGCTTTAACGAGGTCACAATTACCACCCATTTCAGCCATAATATCAACAATTACCGAGCCGGGTTTCATAGCTTCAATCATATCTTGGAAAATAATTTTGGGTGCCGGTCTGCCTGGCACACCAGCTGTAGTAATTATAACATCACTACCTGCTACGTGTTTTGCTAAAACCGCACGTTGTTGCTGTTTTTCTTCTTCAGTTAATTCACGAGCATAACCACCCGTGCCTTGCGCCGCAATGCCGACCTGAACGAATTTTGCGCCCAAAGATTCAACCTGTTCTTTGGTTTCCGGACGAACGTCGTATGCTTCCACTATGGCGCCCAGGCGTTTTGCTGTAGCAATTGCCTGTAAACCGGCAACACCAACACCGATCACCAAAACTTTCGCTGGTCGAATTGATCCTGCTGCTGTCGTTAACATCGGAAAGAAAAAACGCGCTGTATTTGCTGCCATTAAAACTGCCTTATAACCAGCTATTGTTGCTTGTGAAGAAAGGGCATCCATATCCTGAGCACGCGAAATGCGCGGAATCATTTCCATTGCAAAACTAGTAATCTTTTTTGCACAAAGCTGTTTTACCACTTCAGGATTTAAATGCGGATAAAGAAAAGAAATTAAAAGCGCACCATCTTTCATGCTTTTAACTTCTTGTTCGGTTGGTGGCTGAACTTTGACAACAATATCGCCACTTGCGTAAGTTTCATCAGCATTAGGCATAACGATCGCATTTTTATAAGCAGCATCCTGGGTATAAATACCAGCGCCCAAATCGTGTTGAATTTTTATTTCCAAACCTAAAGACGTAAGCCTGCTCAGCAACGCTGGCGTCATCGCAACGCGATCTTCACCAACTTGATGTTCTTTAGGAATAACAATTGTTATCGACATAAAACCTCTCTTCAAGTTAAATCGCAGGAATCGGCAACTTGAAATTTTAAATGTTGAATTTTAAATTTTTTCAAAAGTCCGCTATTGTACTAAAGCTTATCGTAGATTGCTATAGATTTCCGATCTCCCGCGGCAATTTTATTAATTTAACTTCCTGTTAAATTAGCTGCCAATCTTCAGTAACTCCCAATATCTTTCATAAAGCGGCAAAACTTCGTCAACATCATTCTGAATTTGACCGCGTTTAAGAATTTCTTCATTGGGGTTAAATAAAGGGTTTTCTTGCAATTCTTTAGACATTAATTTAATTGCACCCAAATTCGGCGATGGATAGCCGATTTCAAGACTGATTTTTTTGGCAATATCTGGGCGCATTAAAAAATTGATAAATTTATAAGCATTTTCCAAATGAGGAGCTTTTTTGGTGATTGCCAAACAATCAATTGAAATAACAAAGCCCTCTTTGGGATAAATAAATTTCAATTTTGGATTATCTGCCTGTGATAAATTGATGTCACCATTCCAACCCATACCAATTACAGCATCCTCATCAACATAAATATTTTGCTCAACATCTGAATTGAATATCTTCGTATTAGGCAATAAGCTTTTCAGCTTTAAGTAAGCCTCTTCAATATGTTTTGGATCGGTATCATTAATCGAATAACCTAACGTCAAAAGCGCCATAGAAAACACTTCGCGCATATCATCCAGAATCAGCAAACTATTTTTAAAATCTTTCCGCCAAAGATCTTGCCACTTCAAAACGCTGTTTGGGGCAATAGAATCGCTGTTAACGACAATACCAGTAATACTGGCAAGGTATGGAATACTATAATCATTTTTCGGATCGAAATCCTTATTCAATAACGCAGGATTTAAATAATGAAAATTGGGCAATTTATCTTTATCAAGCGTATGTAACATATTTTGTTGTCGCATACGTCGTAAAAAATAGCTGGAAGGAAAAACAATATCATAACCAATATCAGAAGAAGCCTTTAACTTGGCATACATCGTCTCATTACTGTCATATTCGCTAACATTAACTCTGATACCTGTTTCTTTTGTAAATTGCTTAGCTACTTCAGTCGGTAAATACGCTGTCCAAACGTAAATATTGACGACATTGGATTTAGCAAACGCGGAAAATGAACCTAAATAAATTAGGCAAAAAATAATTATACTTTTAAAATAAATTTTCATTTCTACTTATTCACCAACCTTCTCATTTTTCTTCAACGCCACCTGTGCTGCAACTACAAGCAACAAAGTACCAATTAAGAGCAAGGTGCAAAGCGCATTGATTTCCGGTTTGATTCCAAGCCGCACCATTGCATAAACCTTAAGCGGCAAAATGGCAAAACCAGGACCGCTGACAAAATAACTGGTAATAACATCATCAAGCGACAAAGTAAAACTGAGCAACCAGGCGGCGACGATTGCCGGCAAAAGCAGTGGCACAATGATTTTACTGAAAATCACAAAATCACTTGCTCCTAAATCACGCGCTGCTTCGAAAATTGATTTATCGAGAGACGTTATACGACTGTAAACCGTAATAGCTGCAAAGGGTATACAGAGAGTTGTGTGCGCAAGCAATAATGACCAAAACCCAAGCGGCACATTTGTTGCGCTATACAATAATAACAATGAAATACCAATCACGATTTCAGGTGTAACGATCATAACAAACAATAAGCCATGCAATAAGTTTTTACCAAAAAAGCGATAGCGAAATAAGCTAACCGCTGTAATTGTGCCAATACTGCTAGCAAGGCTGGCGGCCAAAATACCAATAATTATCGAATGCGCAGCCACAGTCAACATGCCGCTGTCATGAAATAATTCAAAATACCACTTCAGTGTAAAACCCTTCCAAATCAAAGAACGACTAGCGTCGTTAAATGAAAAAATGATTACGATTAGAATCGGCAAATACAAAAACAAGTAAACAAAACTTGGGTAAATTTGTTTGGTGAATTTTTTCATACAAGTTCCTGCAAATTTTGCTTATCTTTACTTTGTGCATTACGCCAATAAAGAAGAATCATGGCTCCCATAAAAACAGTGATAAGCATACTAATTGCCGCACCCATAGGCCAGTTATTGGCTGATAAAAACTGATTTTCAATCAAGTTGCCTAACAATAAATTTTTCGCGCCTCCCAAAAGTACAGGGATATAAAACATCGTCATTGCCGGCAAAAATACCAGTAAAGTGCCAGCGATAATTCCCGGCATAGTCAATGGGAAAACAACTTTTACCATAGTGCGAATTTTGCCAGCACCCAAATCCTGGGCGGCTTCTAATAAATCAGGATTTAATTTTTCAATGTTGCCATAAAGCGGTAAAATCATAAAAGGAAGAAGATCGTAAACACAACCAAGCAAAACTGCCGAATAGCTATATAAAATCGGTAAAGGATGATGAATTAATCCTATAGCCAACAACACCGTATTCAAAATACCTTTCGCCTTGATCAGGGCCATAATTGCATAAGTTCGAATCAAAGAACTGGTCCAAAAGGGGATCATAACTAAAAGCAACAATAAAGCACGATGCCGACTCTTGCTGCGCGCAATAGTAAAAGCAAAAGGATAGCCAATTATAAGGCAAAGCAAAGTGCAACTTGTCGCCAAATATAACGATTGCAACAAGATTTTCAAATAAGCGGAATTAAAAAGTTGCGTATAATTTTGCAGTGTCGGCTTAAATACAACCAAACTGCTACTATCGGCGGTTAAAAAACTCGTAATCAAAGTTAAAAGCACTGGCACCATGGCAAAAATAAAAAGCCATGACCAAACCACGGTCACACAGATTTTTTTGAAGGAAGAATTATTTTTCATACCGGCAAAATAACCTCCCACCCCGGAATCCAATTCACCCAAACTCGCTCACCAATTTGATAATCAAGTTTTTCATCATCTTCATTGAAAAATTCTGTCGCATAAATACGTTTATTGCTTTCCAGGCGTACAACTAATTCAACGATTGATCCTTTGTAAATAACTTGCTCAACCTTGCCAGGCAACATGTCATCACTAACTTCCCCCACCTCTTCCTGTCGCCAAACAGCCAAATCTTCAGGGCGCACTGTAACGCAAACTTCCTGACGCGTTTTTAGCCCACGTTTATTTTTAAAGGTAAAGCGCTTGTCTTCAACTTTAACTTCTACTGTTTGCTTATCGGAACGGATAACCTTAGTTTCAAAAACGTTGGTTTCACCAATGAATTCGGCAACATAAAGATTGGCCGGTTCTTCGTAAACATCACGCGGCGTACCAAGTTGTTCGATGTGTCCTTCATTCATAACCGCCACCCGATCCGACATCGATAAAGCTTCTTCTTGGTCGTGTGTTACAAAAACAAAAGTAACTCCGAGCTTACGTTGCAATTGCTTGAGCTCAACTTGCATATCTTTGCGTAAATTATAATCAAGCGCACTTAAAGGCTCATCAAGCAATAAAACCAAAGGTCGATTGACAACAGCACGAGCTATGGCAACACGCTGTTGTTGACCACCACTTAATTGATCGGGTTTGCGTTGCGCCAGTTTGGTCAATTTAACAATGCGCAAAATTTCTTCAACGCGTTCAACGATTTCATTTTTAGCGATTTTTCTACAACGCAAACCAAAAGCGATATTTTCAAAGACGGTCATGTGCGGAAATAGCGCATAACTTTGAAAAACCATATTTAAATGGCGATGTTCTGGCGGCCAATCGGTAACATCCTGTCCATTAATAAAAATATGACCTGTATCTGGTTTTTCCAAACCGGAAATAAGACGCAAAATAGTTGTCTTGCCGCAACCAGATGGTCCGAGTAAAGTAATAAATTCGCCGTTTTGGATAGTGAGATCGATTGTTTCTAATGCCTTATAATCACCAAAGCATTTTGAAACGCCCTTGAGCTCAACGATGTTGGTATACATAGTCTGTCAAAGCCCCTTAAATTCGTGATACGAATTTATAATTAGAATGTTAAGGAAATGCGTAAATAGCGAGCGATTATGGGGAAAATATTTATGTTTGTCTATAAAAAATACGTAACTAATTTAACATACAAAATCATTGTAAAAAATAAATGTCAAAAAACCTAGAGCACCTTTGGGAAATTTAAAATATTTTCATAACATATTGATTCATATAGCAATATTGTTTACATAAAAATACTGTAACCACAGATTCGTAGCCGCAAGCTTAAGCTAGCGTATGATGTTTTAACGATTCCCGTAGCCGCAGGCTTTAGCCTGCGCATATATTAACGCAGGCTAAAGCCTGCGGCTACAGAACACGATAATATTAATCGTAAATTTCATTCAACTGCTGCGTTACTCGGATAAATGTTGTACATTTGGACAACTCTTTTAGTCTTTTAGCGCCAACATAAGTGCAAGCAGAGCGTAACCCCCCCAAAATATCATGCACCATTTCTTCAACTGCCCCACGATATGGCACATTAGCAACTTTTCCTTCACTTGAGCGATAATCGGCAACTCCGCCATGGTATCTTTCCATTGCTGTTGCTGAACTCATGCCATAAAAATTCTTATATGGTT
>MGXG01000088.1 GCA_001801285.1 Gammaproteobacteria bacterium GWE2_37_16 | reverse complement strand
CCTTGATGGGTGGTCGGGTTTTATTATAGCTTTTGGTAATTTTGAAGAAACTTTTTATCGATATGCTAAATTATTAGAAAAAAATTCTGCTATGGCTGAAAATAACAAGAAACAAAACATTGCACGTTAGCGCAGACCCATATACAATCACAGATTCGGTAGTCTTTATGTTTTTTCTGTGAATGACAATGGTTGGCATAAAGATTGCGTTGTTATTTTTTATTTATTTTGGAGTTTAAAGTTATGTCATTATCAATTGATGAAAAACAAAGTATTATTCTAGAACACGGTCGTGATAAACACGATTCCGGTTCCGTAGAAGTCCAAGTGGCATTGCTAACCGCCGACATCAACAAACTTACCGGACATTTCAAAACGCATGAAAAAGATACTCACTCGCGTAGAGGGTTGATTCGTAAAGTTAATTTGCGTAGATCTTTGCTTAAATATTTAAAGAGCAAAGACATGCAGCGTTATAAGGATTTAATAGCTAAATTAAAACTGCGTGGGTAATAGAAGCTAATTTAATAACCGGGGAATTATAAAGTTTTGGAAGTTATCTTATTGATTTTAAAAGTAATTTCATTTACATATTTTAAAATATAGGTCGCGTAAGCGATTCCACAATTCGTTCATTCCTTCATTTAATTTATAAAATATAGGCAATTTCTGTGAACGTAACAAAAAAAATATTTCAATATGGTGCTCATACAGTAACTTTAGAAACAGGTGGTATGGCACGTCAAGCCTCAGGCGCAGTTCTGGTAAGCATGGGCGATACAGTAGTTTTAGTCACTGTTGTCGCAGCTAAAGAGCCAAAACTTGGTATAGACTTCTTTCCTTTAACGGTTCATTACATGGAGCGTTATTATTCAGTTGGTAAATTACCAGGTGGTTTCTTTAAGCGAGAAGGACGTCCTAGCAATCAAGAAACACTGAATTCAAGATTAATTGACAGACCATTGCGTCCATTATTTCCAGAAGGATTTTGCAATGAAGTGCAAATTATTGCCATGGTTGTGTCAATGGATCCAGAAATCAATCCAGATATACCGGCAATGATTGGCGCATCTGCCGCATTAGCTATTTCTGGGGTTCCTTTTCATGGTCCGATGGCTGCTGCCCGAGTTGGTTATTTGGATGGTGCTTTTGTACTTAATCCAACAGCTAAACAATTAAAAATCTCCCAGCTAGATCTTATTGTTGCTGGTTCAGAAGATGCTATTTTGATGGTGGAATCAGAAGCTAAAGAGTTGCCAGAAGATACCATGCTTGATGCTGTTATGTTTGGGCATGCTCAAATGCAAGTTGTTATTCAGGCAATACGTGAATTTGCTGGAGAAGCAGGTAAATCTTCCTGGCAATGGAAGCCTACTGCTATTGCAGCAGAAATATCTGAAAAGGTTGGTTTTGTTGCCGAACCTATGTTTCGTGAAGCATATACTATCTTGGAAAAACAGACGCGTGTTAGCAAGCTTAAAGCTATTAATGACCATGTTGCTAATGAATTTGGTGGTGAAAAAGAAAATGCCATTAAAAAAGAAGATCTTGTAAGTATTTGCTCAGACATTGAAAAGCGTATTGTACGTGAAAAAGTGCTTTCAACACATATTCGTATCGATGGTCGCGATACAAAAACTATTCGTCCAATCGATATTCAGTTAGGTGTTTTACCGCGTACTCATGGTTCATCAGTATTTACCCGTGGGGAAACTCAGGCTATGGTTGTTACAACTTTGGGTACAGATAGTGATGCGCAAACCATCGACGTCCCAGCCGGGGAAAGTAAAGAAAGATTCATGTTGCACTATAATTTCCCTCCATATTGTACTGGAGAAACAGGTATGGTTGGCAGCCCAAGACGACGTGAAATTGGTCATGGTAATCTCGCTAAGCGTGCGTTACAAGCCGTAATACCTGATGAAACGATATTTCCTTATGTAGTTCGTGTGGTTTCTGAAATCACTGAGTCTAATGGCTCAAGTTCTATGGCAAGCGTTTGTGGCGGTTGTTTATCGCTTATGGATGCAGGAGTTCCGATTAAAGCTCCAGTTGCCGGTATTGCTATGGGGTTAATCAAGGATGGTGATAAATTTGCCGTTCTTACCGATATTTTGGGTGATGAAGATCATTTTGGCGATATGGATTTTAAAGTTGCAGGAACTGCAGCTGGTGTTACTGCATTGCAAATGGATATCAAAATTACAGGTATCACTAAAGAAATTATGCACACCGCTTTGCAACAGGCGCAAGAGGGAAGAATGTTTATTTTGGCTTTAATGGCGGAGAAATTAGCCAAACCTCGTGAACATGTTTCAGATTTTGCTCCACGCATTATGACGATAAAAATTAACACGGATAAAATTCGCGATGTTATCGGGAAAGGTGGCGCAACCATTCGTGGTCTTGTTGAAGAAACCGGTGCGGAAATCGATATTAATGATAATGGTATTGTTACTATCGCTGCAGTTGACAAAAATGCTTGTTTAGCTGCTCTCAGAAGAATCGAAGCTATAACAGCGGAACCGGAAATAGGACGTATTTATACAGGTAAGGTAGTAAAGCTTATGGATTTTGGTGCTTTTGTTAATATCATGCCTGGTCGAGATGGTTTAGTGCATGTTTCACAAATAGCAAATACCAGAGTTGAAAATGTCGCTGATTATTTGCATGAAGGTCAGGAAGTCCAAGTAAAACTGTTGGAAATTGATCGGCAAGGAAAAATGCGCTTGAGCATTAAGGAAGCAGTTGCTGAAGCAGGTATCGCAGAGTAATTGTTGTTAATCGTAGCCGCAGATTTGCGGCTACGATTTTTTTGAGAGGTGTAGCTTCTCAAAAAGTTAGGGCATTTAATTTATGATTTTGTAGCAGAAGACTGTAGCCGCCGACTGTAGCCGCAGACTTTAGTCTGCGTTAAAATCCGTACCTAATCATATATATGCGCAATATTTACCACGCAAGTTAAAACTTGTGGCTACGTGTGTATTGAAAAAACAAATCTTTTTTGTAGCGTATTGATTTATATGGTAATTTTATTTACATATCTGATGTGTTCTTAAATAACACCAAAATTCTCTAATCTATGTATATATGTATAAAAACTACGAACTCATAGTGCTAGATCGTGACGGTGTAATTAATTTAGACTCTCCTGATTTCGTCAAAAATCCACAAGAATGGCACCCAATACCTGGGAGCTTAGAAGCTATTGCGCGGTTAAATAAAGCTGGTTTTAAGGTGGTAGTTGCAACTAACCAGTCTGGGCTTGCTCGCGAACTTTTTACGGAAACTGACCTGATAGCTATCCACAAAAAAATGCGGGCAGAATTGGCAAAGGTTGGTGGTTATGTGGACGATATTTTTATTTGTCCGCATGGACCGCATGATAATTGTAAATGTCGCAAACCTAAATCGGGTTTGTTAGAAACCATTAGTTTTACATATAATATTCCTCCTGAAAAAATCCTTTCTATCGGTGATTCATTGCGTGATGCTTTGGCTGCAGAGGGTTTTGGCTGTGATTTTATGTTGGTTTTAACAGGGAATGGGCGCAAAGCAATAGAAAATTTGCCGGATTTAAAAGAAAAAGATTTGATTTTTTCTGATCTTGCGGCAGTTGTCAATGCAATATTATGACTCGGATATGTAAAGTAAATTCCTATATAAATCAATAAGTTGAAAGCAAGTGGTGAAAATTTACACAAATTTTCAAACAACTAGTAAGACTTTCAATGCTGATCAAAATAAATAACCAAAATGAAAATCAATCTAATCGCAGTTGGCAAAAATATGCCCGAATGGGTAGAGGATGGTTATTGTGAATATGCCAAACGCTTACCATCCAATTTAACCTTGCAATTGTTAGAAATTGCTATGCCGAAACGGAATAAAAACGAAGATCCTGGGCGTGTTGTTGAGCAGGAAGGGGAGAGGATGTTGGCTGCTATTTCGCATGATAGTTTGGTTATCGCTTTAGATGAACATGGAAAAACGTGGCGAACATTAGATTTGGCGAAGCAATTACAGTCATGGCAGGAAAATTATACTTCGGTTAGTTTATTGGTTGGTGGTCCTGATGGTTTATCTTTGGCATGTAAAAAACGCGCTAATTTTACCTGGTCACTTTCATCTCTTACCTTACCGCATCCATTAGTGCGTGTTGTTGTGGCTGAACAAATTTATCGTGCTTGGTCGATTTTGCAAAAACATCCATATCATCGAGAGTAAAGTTCGAATTAAAAAATTAAGGAATTAAGGAATGTATGAATCGCTAAGCGATGTGTTTATACAAGATATATGAATAAAATTGCTTTATAAATCAAAGTGTTATTTTTGTTTTCAAAATTTAAAGGTATCTGAATCATTATTATGCTAGAACTTAAAAACAAATTTAAGCAAAAATCCGTACCATTAATATTGGCGTCTGTTTCGCAGGGAAGGAAATCGATACTGGAAAAAATGAATATTAAATTTTCCATTGATCCTGCTGATATTGATGAAAAAAGCTATAAAGCATCAACACCGGAAGAATTAGTTGCTTTATTAGCTAGAGAAAAAGCGTTTTCAGCCGCTAAGAAATATACTGATGCTGTGATCATTGGCGCAGATACTTTAGTTTTATTCAACGGGGAAGTTATAGGTAAGCCGGCAAATAATTTTGAGGCTGAAGAGACGTTGTTGAAATTATCAGGACACACTCATCAGGTTATTACGGCACTAGCTATCATTGATGTAACAAACAAAAGAATGGTGCAGGAGAATACTATAAGTAGTGTGACTTTTTATAATATTCCTTTGGAAGAAATTCGTTCCTATATAGCAACGGGAGAACCAATGGGTAAAGCTGGTGCTTACGGTTCACAAGGATTAGGATCGAAATTTATTAAAAATATTGTGGGAGATATGACCAATGTGGTTGGTTTGCCAAAAGAATCTTTCTTGCAATTGTTAGATAAAATTGGATATACAATATGAATATTAATGCAGTTATTGCAAAAGAGCTTGCAGTTAGGTTAGTGCAAGTCGAAGCAGCGGTTAAATTATTGGATGATGGCGATACAGTGCCTTTCATATCACGCTATCGTAAAGAAGCAACTGGTGGGTTAACTGACACTCAACTTCGTCAATTACTTGAACGTTTGCAATATTTACGTGAATTAGAGGAAAGAAGGGAAACTATCCTCAAAAGCATTGAAGAACAGGGCAAGCTTACTGAAGAACTAAAGCAAGCGATTTTGGAAACGGACAATAAGGCTCGTTTGGAAGATTTATATTTACCTTACAAACCAAAAAGACGTACAAAAGCGCAAATTGCTCGCGAAGCTGGTTTGGAACCACTTGCTTTAGCATTGTTAGGTGATTCAAGCTTATTGCCAGAAAAAGAAGCAGAAAAATATATCGATCAGGAAAAGAAAATCGCTACCATTGAAGAAGCTTTGGAAGGTGCGCGACAAATATTAATGGAAAAATTTACCGAAGATGCCAATTTGTTAGAAACATTGCGTGAATATGTTTGGCAGCACGGCATTTTAACGGCACAAGTTGTTAAGGATAAAGAAAACGAAGGAGTGAAATTTTCAGATTATTTCAATTATCAAGAGTCAATGAAAAAAATACCATCACATCGTGCTTTAGCGATGTTTCGCGG
>MGXG01000087.1 GCA_001801285.1 Gammaproteobacteria bacterium GWE2_37_16 | reverse complement strand
CATCTTCCTCAGATTCATAAACAGGAACGATGTCAAAAGACATATCATGTTCAGTGACTTTTTCAAATTTATCAATCGGTTCAACAAGGTAATCATAATTTGCCAAAGAATTATTAAAGATCAGCATCATTCCAATAAAAATTATCCCATTACAAAAACAAAATAATTTATTCGACTTTTTTTTAGATAACATAATTATTTACCAATTTTTTCTAATTATTTGTAATTAAATATTCAGCTCACAGCGCAAGGTGTTGTTGAATAATTCGTATTAATAACGATTTCGTAGCCGCAGACTGTAGTCTGCGTAACTTCTCCAATTATTGCACATAATATATCGCGGGCTAAAGCCCGCAGCTACGTTATTCATAGTTTTTTAAATTATTCGACAGCGCCCACATCACAGAATATGTAAACCAAATTGCTATATTTTTCAATATGTTATTTTAAATGGTTAAGGAAATCCCTAATTTGCAGAAAGATTGCAAAATGTTTTTATAATATTTACTTAATTGTTAGTGAATGTAAACTTTTTTTTGGGTTCACATCTTGAATTTAAATTCTCTAAATTATTAATTCATGATTTACGACCTTAATCCATACAAGATTTCTTGCCATGCTTATCGAACTGATGAATAATTAACATTATGGAAAAAAGACTGCTCGATATAGTAGTTTGCCCATTTTGCAAAGGCAAATTACATTACGATAAAAAAACGCAAGAATTGATTTGCAACTTTGATAAACTTGCTTTTCCGATTCGAAACAACATTCCGATTATGTTGCTTGAACAAGCGCGAAGTTTAAACGATGATGAAAAACAAAAAGTTAAATAAAAATATGCCATCATTACAACCATTTCACGTAATTATCCCTGCCCGTTATGCTTCTTCACGCCTTCCTGGCAAAGCGCTTGCCTATATTAATGGTAAACCAATGTTACAACACGTTTACGAAAGATCTTTAGCTAGTGATGCTACTAGTATAACAATCGCTACTGACGATAAACGTATCGCACAAGCTGCAGAAAAATTCAACGCCAAAGTTTGCATGACCAGCACGGAACATTCGTGTGGAACAAGCCGCATTGTGGAAGCCATAAATATTTTAAACTTCGCCGATGAAGCCATTATTGTTAATGTTCAAGGCGATGAGCCGCTAATTCCACCAATAATCATCCAACAAGTCGCAGAAAATTTGGCAACAAGACCAAGTATGCAAGCGGCGACTTTGTGTTCACCTATTGAAAGCGCCAAAGAGCTTTTTGATTCCAATATTGTCAAAGTTGTCATGGATAATTCGGGTGCAGCATTATATTTTAGTCGCGCTCCTATTCCTTGGGAACGAGATAATTTTTCTGCAAAAAGCAATAATCTGGTCGATACCACCTTAACCAGCTTTCATTATCGGCATATTGGCATTTACGCTTACCGTGTAGGTTTTTTAAAAAAATATGCCACATGGTCGCAATGTATTTTAGAGGAAACAGAAAAACTGGAACAACTGCGCATTCTTTGGAATGGCGATAAAATACACGTTGCTATAGCAAAAGCAGAGTCGCCGATTGGCGTAGATAACCTGGAAGATTTGGAAAAAATTCGAAAATTAATTTCAAAGGAATAATCAAAATGCAATTAACAAAATTAACTGCTCTTTCCCCTCTTGATGGTCGTTACGCTGACAAAATCGAAGAATTACGTCCTATTTTTAGTGAATATGGCTTGATGCGGACACGGCTTTTTGTCGAAATACACTGGCTAAAAGCCTTAGCAATGGAACCAACAATTCAAGAAATAACCAAATTCAGCTCCGCTACCGAACAATTTCTTGATGCGATTTGGCAAAATTTTAGTGAACAAGATGCCTTACAGGTCAAAGAAATTGAAAAAACCACACGTCATGATTTAAAAGCTGTAGAATATTTTCTCAAAGAAAAATGTTCCAATTTACCGGAATTAGCTAACACTAAAGAATTTATCCATTTTGCCTGTACTTCCGATGATACCAACAACCTTGTTTATGGTCTTATGTTAAAGGCCGCCAGAGAAGACTGTTTATTACCACAAATAACAAACTCGATTGAAATACTGCGTAAATTAGCACATGAATATGCTGCACAACCTATGTTAGCCCGCACACATGGACAACCTGCATCTCCGACAACGATCGGCAAAGAATTCGCCAATTTCGTTGCCCGTTTACAACAAATTGCCCAAAAAGTTTCTCAAACCGCTATTATCGGTAAATGCAACGGTGCTGTCGGTAATTTTAGTGCACATATGATTGCCTATCCCGAAGTTAATTGGCGCGAACTAACGCATCAATTCGTAACTTCATTGGGTTTGCAGTACACAGAATATTCAACCCAAATCGAACCTCATGATAATATTGCTGAACTTTGTAATAATTTAGCGCAGTTTAATACGGTTTTGATTGACCTTGCCCGAGATATTTGGGGATATGTGTCTCTTGGTTATTTACAGCAAAAAGCCAATAATCTGGAAGTTGGCTCTTCCGTTATGCCGCATAAAATCAATCCAATCGACTTTGAAAACGCTGAAGGTAATTTAGGAATTGCCAACGCCCTACTACGACATTTTAGCGAAAAATTGCCCATCTCACGTTGGCAACGCGATTTATCCGATTCAACTGTACTGCGTAATCTTGGCGCGGCTTTTGGCTATAGTCTCTTAGCCTATAAAATGCTACTGCAAGGTTTAGAGAAAATAACCGTCGCCAATGAGTTTCTCGATAAAGAATTAATGCAACATTGGGAAGTTTTGGCTGAAGCTATACAAACCGTTATGCGCCGTTATGGCATAGAAAAACCATACGAACAACTCAAAGCCCTAACACGCGGCAAAAATGTCACCAAAGACTTGTTGCACACTTTTATTAAAGACTCTCAACTACCTGATGAAGTAAAAGAAAAACTTTTACAATTAAGTCCTGTTGATTACTTAGGTTTAGCTAAGGAGCTAGCTGAGAAAATTTGATATTATTTCTATACCTAGCCACACGCTTTAGCATTATACTAAACGAAAACAGGTTTCCAGGATTAGCACAAATAGACTCGAGCAGTTTGGATTTTCCGCTAGGTGGCAACGAGTCGAGTTTGAGGAGTGTATTGGACATACATGACTCAAACGAGCGAGAAAGCCAACAACGCGGAAAACCACAATGCGAAGAGTATATTTACTGTACGCATACAAGATTTTGTACAGCGGTAAAGCCAAAAACTTGACGGATGGTTATCGAAAAAAATATTTAGATAAAATTTCCACCACAAAACTGTCTTGTCTTATGGTGGAAATTTTTATTTTTCATGACTATTTATGGCTCTTTTCTAAACCTTTTCCGGCGTAGTGTCCTACAACAGCACCACCAACAGCACCAGCTGCAGATCCTAAGACACCGCCACCCAAGCCACTACCAACAGCAGCGCCTGCGCCTGCTCCTACGATAGTACCGTAATCACGTCCGCGCATATCTGCACATCCAGCCAAGCTTAGTGCGAAAATACCAGCAACCAAAGCAAAAATTGCTATTTTTTTCATAATTTATACTCCATAACATTCAGTTAAGATTAAAATAATCTAAATTTAAGATCGCCATTAAATGGTAAAGAATGACACAGAAATAGTCAAATTATATGCGCTTTGGGTTGGATAAAATGTAAAATTAAGTTATTTTATAAACATAACAGTAGATGTGCGCTGTTAAATATAACCGAGCTAAAGCTTGCAGCTAAAATGGTTTTAATTATTTTATGGCAACAAAACCCAATCAAACTCATATAATTGCCGGTAAATGGCGTAGCAGAAAGCTAAACTTTCCTGATTTACCAATGCTGCGCCCCACTCCAAATCGAGTACGCGAAACATTATTTAATTGGCTGTCTAACAATATTGTCGGAGCGCGCTGCTTAGATTGTTTTGCAGGCAGTGGCGCTTTGGGTTTTGAAGCGCTTTCGCGCGGAGCAGCTTGGGTAACAATGATTGATAACTCTAAGAATGTTGTAGAAAACCTAAAAGCAAATGCAGCGCTACTAGGAGCTAAAACTATCGATTTTCATTGTGCTAAATTTCCTTTTTTGGAACCCAGATTTGCAGAAAATCCTTTTGATATTGTTTTTCTCGACCCACCTTACCACCAAGGTTTGATTTCCGTTTGTTGCGAGTTTTTAGAAAAAAACCATTATCTCAAAGAAGATGCTTTAATTTATATCGAAGCAGAAAGGAAACTTTCCTCCCTACCAATCCCTGAAAATTGGCACATACTAAAAAGCCAAAAAGCTGGGCAGGTTGGGTATCATTTAATTTTACGGGGAGCGAAATTATCTCAGCTGCAGGAGTAGGCTTAAAAAATTTTATATTGTAATTAACGCAGACCAAAGTCTGCGGCTACGGTCTGCGGTTACAGTCTGCGACCACGAAACCCGCAACTACTACACTTTGCCAAACAACAAACTCACGTTCGTGCCACCAAAACCAAAAGAATTGGAAAGAACATTTTCGACACGTGCAGAACGCGCTTTGTGTGGGACGAAATCCAGATCACAACCTTCATCTGGATTATCGAGATTAATCGTTGGTGGCAGAATTTGATCCTGAATAGCCAAAATAGAAAAAATTGCCTCAACTGCACCAGTCGCACCAAGCAAATGTCCTGTCATAGATTTAGTTGAACTAACTGCTAATTTATAGGCATAATCAGCAAAAACTTTTTTAATCGCCAATACTTCGATGACATCCCCAAGTGGGGTAGAAGTACCGTGAGCATTAATGTATTGCACTGACTCTTTGGCAATTTCGGCATCATTAAAAGCATTTTCCATAGCAAGAATCGCACCTTTGCCTTCAGATTCCGGTGCAGTAACATGATAAGCATCACTACTCATACCAACACCAAGCAACTCAGCATAAATTTTCGCACCACGTTTTTTAGCGTGTTCATATTCTTCAAGAATGACAATACCAGCCCCCTCACCAACCACAAATCCATCGCGGTCTTTATCCCAAGGGCGACTGGCGCGCGTTGGATCATCGTTGCGTCTGGACAAAGCACGCATTGAAGCAAAACCACCAACACCTAAAGCAGTTGTTGCCATCTCTGAACCACCAGCAACCATAACATCGGCATCGCCATAGCTAATCATACGAGCGGCACAACCAATATTATGCGATCCGGTACCACAGGCAGTTACGACAGAAAAATTTGGACCTCTTAATCCATGTTTAATGGAAATAAGCCCAGGTGCCATGTTGATAATAACATTAGGAATGAAGGTTGGAGAAACCCATTTTGGTCCCATTTTTAAGCATTGTTCGTAGTTTTTTTCAATTAGGGGCAAACCACCCATACCAGAGCCAACAGCCACACCAACACGATGTGAGTTCGTTTCGTCAATAGCAAGACCTGAATCTTGCATTGCCTGATGAGCAGCTGACAAGGCATATTGAATAAAAAGATCGGCCTTACGACTTTCTTTAGGATCCATGTATGGTGTTGGATCAAAATTATGCACTGGAGCACAAATCTTCACACTCAACTGGGAAACATCAAATGAAGTCAATGGGCTAACCCCACTTTTACCGTGCAGAATTCCATCCCAGGTGGTTTTAGTATCCAGCCCAAGTGGAGTAACCATACCGATTCCTGTTACAACTACGCGCCGTTTTGTCAAAAAAGCCCCCTAATTACAAGTTACAAATTTAGCCCCAAGAAAAGCATAAAGAAACGCCTCAAAAGTTGGCTACTTGTAATTAAATATCAATAGCGAAAATGAATAATAAAAAAATCAATTTACACAGTTGTCAACATATGTAAGTGAAATTATTTTTAAAATCAAAACATTACACTAAAAACTGTTTTATTCTTTAGCGTGATCTTGAATATAGTCAATCGCTTGCTGAATAGTCGTAATTTTTTCGGCAGCTTCATCCGGGATTTCCAAACCGAATTCCTCTTCAAATGCCATTACCAACTCAACGGTATCTAAAGAATCAGCACCCAAATCATCGACAAAAGAAGCGTAATTTTTAATACTTTCTTTGTCTAAGCCCAATTGCTCAGCAACAATGTTTTTAACACGATCTTCAATAGACGAAATATTTGCATTAATCATATTTTCTTTTCCTGCTTTTTTGGTTGATGAAATTTATTAAAACAATTTAATAAAACCCAGTAAAACTGAATTTTCTACAGTTTATTCAAAACTCGTAAACTTGCAAGTATATTTAATTCCACTTTATGTGAAATTTAATTCATATACATCCCGCCATTCACATGCAAGGTCGTCCCCGTAATGTATGATGCCGCATCCGAGACCAAGAAAGACACTGCATTTGCAATATCTTCCGGCTTACCAGCACGAGCCAAAGGAATGTTGGCTAAATATTTTTCACGCTGTTCATCTGTCAATTTTTGCGTCATCGCGCTCTCAATAAAACCAGGCGCAATAGCATTCACGGTTATATTACGCGAACCAACTTCTTTTGCAACTGACTTGGTTAAAGCAATTACACCAGCTTTCGCCGCCGTATAGTTAACCTGACCTGCATTACCTGTAACACCCACCACAGACGCGATATTGACGATTTTCCCCCAACGTTCCTTCATCATGCTGCGAATACAACTACGCGTTAACCGAAAAACGCTGGTAAGGTTAGTATTAATAACCATATCCCACTCAGCATCTGACATACGCATCAGCAAATTGTCGCGAGTAATACCTGCGTTATTAATCAAAATTTGCGGAGCAACACCATATATTTTAGTAATTTCGGCAATAGCATTATCGATTGATTCCTGATTACCAACATCCAAACAAAAACCATGCCCCGACAAACCCTGCTCCTGAAAACGTTCGCTAATTGCTTCAGCAAACTCAGGGCTGATATCACTTGAAGCAACTTTTGCACCTTGCCTTGCCAATTCTTCAGCAATAACCAAACCAATACCACGATATGCACCAGTTACCAGTGCGACTTTACCTTTGATACTCATTCAAAAACCTCCGAATAAATTATTAATTATACAGCTTTTTCATTTTTCAATGCGTTCTCAAAGTCCACAACCGTCCCCAACATCAATGTTTCCAATCCCGAAACAATCCTTCTATTTAATCCAGTCAAAACTTTACCAGGTCCGCATTCAATTATGGCAGTCATTCCCTTTTCTGCCAATACCGTAATTGTTTCTACCCAACGCACCGGACTATATAACTGTTGTACTAATACTAACCGAATTTCTTCCGGTTCGGTATGTACAGCAACATCAACATTATGAATAACCGGAATTTTTGGTGAATTTATTTTTATATCCTGTAGTGTTTCCGCCATTTTTTCAGCAGCAGATCGCATTAGTTCACAATGAGAAGGAACACTTACCGGAAGTAACTTGGCTATTTTAGCCCCAGCATTTTTTGCCAAAACTACAGCGCGTGTCGCAGCTTCTACTTCACCAGCCAAAACAGTTTGACCAATGGAATTATAGTTAGCTGGCGTTAAAATCTGACCTTGCGCCGCATCAGAACAAATAGCTAATATCTTTTCATCAGAAAGCCCAACAATTGCTATCATAGCCCCTTTACCAACAGGTACCGCTTCCTGCATCAAACGACCTCGTTCAGCAACCAGCTTTAATGCATCACTAAAAGCAAACGCTTCGGCACAAACTAGAGCAGCGTATTCACCCAAACTATGTCCTGCTAAAAAAGCGGGTTTTTTTCCACCTTGCTGCAACCAGGCACGCCAAACCGCGACCCCACCAGCGAGCAAAATTGGTTGTGAGAATTCTGTTCGGTTAAGTTTTTCTTCTGGTCCTTCCTGACACAACCGCCATAAATCATAACCCAATACTGTACTAGCCTCATCGTAAGTCGCATAGATTATGGGATATGCTGTAGATAACTCAGCCAACATACCAAGACTTTGTGAGCCCTGACCAGGAAAAGCAAAGGCAGTGTTACTGCTATTTAAAGAAGTCATAATTTTTTAAGTTATTCTATACGAAATATTCAATACTTGACAACCGCTGCACCCCAAGCTAAACCGGCACTAAATGCCTCTAAAAACACCATATCCCCGCGCTTAATCCTTCCATCACGTATCCCTGCATCTAATGCGAGTGGTACTGAAGCAGAAGCAGTATTACCTTGTCCTGCAATAGTCAAAATAACTTGCTCTAAAGAAATTTCGAGTTTTTTGGCAGTAGCCTGGATAATGCGCAAATTAGCTTGATGCGGCACTAACCAATTAATATCTTGTTTTTTAAGATTATTAGCAGCTAATGCTTCATCGATAACATCACCAAGCTTAGTAACGGCGATTTTAAACACTTCATTACCATGCATCTTAAAATAGGATGGTGGAACGGTTTTATCGTATAAATCTCCTGTATGAGTAATTAAACCACCATAAGAACCATCGGCATGCAAATGCGTTGACAAAATTCCGGGTTCGGTATCTGCACCAAGCACTACAGCACCAGCGCCATCTCCTAGTAAAATACAAGTTGCACGATCCGTCCAGTCAGCCATTTTGGTTATCGATTCACTACCTATAACCAAAACATAATCGAGAAAACCAGAACGAATAAATTGGTCAGCCACACTTAAGGCATAAATAAAGCCTGAGCATGCAGCATTTAAATCAAAACCTGGACAACAAGTATTATTTAATCCCAAATTCGCCTGAATTTCTGCTGCAGCACAAGGATATAGTCTATCAGGTGAAGAAGTTGAAAGAATCACCATCCCAATTTTATTTTTATCGATTCCCGCCACTTCCAAAGCTTTTTTTGCCGCTTCAGTACCCATGCTGACTGTCGTATCACTTTCAGAACGAATATGACGGCTTTTAATACCAGTACGCTGAGTTATCCACTCATCATTGGTATCAACCATTTTTTCTAAATCAGCATTGCTTAAAGTTTTTTCAGGAAGATAACTTCCTGTACCTAAAATGCGTGAGTATCTCATTTTGTATTTATTAACTGATATTTGATAATTATAAACAATTCCCTAATTCCTTAATTTAATTCCTTCACTCCTTCATTCGTTACTCAAAACGTCATGTTACTGGTCTTCGAGCTGGCTTACGCCATTCAAAATCCGACTCATATCGATTTTTCCATTCCTTAATTCACCCCTAACAACTCACCTACCTTCTCTCCAATTTTTTGCGGAACATTTTTTTCTACTTCTATGTAAGCCTCTTCAATCGCATTGGCAAAAGCCCTTTCATTGGCATTGCCATGACTTTTAACAACGATACCCTTTAATCCAATCAAACTTGCGCCGTTATGTTTGCCAGGATCAAGGCGATTAATAACATGTTTTAAAGAAGACATGGCAAATAATGCCGATATTTTGGTGAAAATATTGCGTGAAAAAGCTTGTTTGGCACAATGACCAATCATTTTAGCCGTGCCTTCCATTGCTTTTAGCGCGATATTTCCAGCAAAACCATCACAAACTACAACATCTGCGATTCCCGGAAAAATACCATCTGCCTCAATATAGCCTATGTATTCAAAGAAATTGCTTTGTGCGAAAAGTTTATCGGCGGCTTTAACCAAGTCGTTGCCTTTAATTTGTTCGACCCCGATGTTTAGCAAAGCAACCCGTGGCTTTTCAATATTGAAATGTGCGGAAGCCAAAACCGCCCCCATTACTGCAAATTGATATAAATGTTCAGGAGAAACATCAGAATTAGCGCCCAAATCGAGCATGGTAACGCTTTTGTCTGTTTTATAAGTAGGTAAATGACTGATAATTGCGGGACGATCTATGCCATGCAGAGTTTTTAATACGTAATGGGCAACTGCCATAAGAGCACCAGTATTTCCAGCGCTCACGCAAGCTTGCGCTGCCTCACTTTTAACCAAATTGACGGCAATCCGCATTGAAGAATCTCGCTTCAAACGCAGTGCCTTTGCAGGCGATTCATCCATCATAACCACTTCAGAAGCGTGTTGGATAACCAAACGCTCTTCAGTAACATGCCTATCATCTAACTCTTTTTTAATAGCTGCAGGGTCACCTACCAAAATTAGCTTTAAATCAGGATGTTTTTTTAACGCGCGCAAAGCTGCCGGCACGGTAACTACAGTACCGTGGTCACCACCCATCGCATCGATAGCAATTGTTATATTACTCAAGTTGATTTCCCAGTAATTCCTAAGGAAGTGAAATCACAAATCGATAAAAAAACCGACAGGACGATGCTGAAAGAAACAATATGATTTCTCCAGCTACGCACTAAAAACAAAGAGTTTTTAGCTACTCTCCTATTTTCGCTTTCTGGAAAGCTGGAAATAAGAAAGAATCGATTTTCCCTGCCTTCAGCCAACCCATAAGAGCTAGTGACCAAGATAGTCATAAATAAAAAATCGATAATTTATGTAGATCACTTCTTAATTTAAAATAAAACTACACGAAAGTCTTATATTTTACTCTGTTGTTTCAGTCTCTTCGATAGCAGCTGGCGCGATAACTTGCTTGCCGCGATAGTAACCATCTTTTGTGACATGATGACGACGATGTGTTTCACCAGTAGTTGAATCAATCGATAAAGTTGGCTTAGTTAAACCATCATGTGATCTGCGCATACCACGTCTTGAGCTGGTAACACGACTTTTTTGCACTGCCATAATAAATTCTCCAATAAAAAAACTAATGTGCAATAGTAGCTTTATCGTGGTAGGCTGTCAATTGCGAATTAAACCTCAACTTTTTGTCGATAATTATCAATAAAGTGGCTAGAATATTCCACTTTCATAACATTAATAATCAATGTATTTAAATTTTAAGAGTTTTCTATGCCAACACAAATTAACTTAAAAACTGGTTTAGCTGAAATGTTGAAAGGTGGCGTAATTATGGATGTTACCAATGCCGAACAAGCTAAAATAGCTGAAGAAGCTGGCGCAGTCGCAGTAATGGCGCTGGAACGCGTGCCTGCCGATATTCGTGTTCAAGGTGGTATTGCCAGAATGTCAGATCCAAAAATGATCAAGGAAATCATGGCAATGGTCAACATTCCAGTCATGGCGAAAATTCGCATCGGGCATTTTGTCGAAGCACAAATTCTGGAAGCGTTAGGAGTCGATTATATCGATGAAAGTGAAGTATTAACACCAGCTGATGATGCTTATCATGTTGATAAATTCGCCTTTAAAGTACCATTTGTCTGTGGTGCACGCAATTTGGGTGAAGCTTTGCGCCGAATTGGTGAAGGTGCCGCTATGATACGGACTAAGGGTGAAGCTGGTTCAGGTAATGTCGTAGAAGCAGTGCGCCACATGCGCGCAATGCAAAGAGAAATCAAGCGTTTAACAACATTGGGCGCTGAAGAAATGATGGCCACCGCTAAAGAATTGGGCGCACCATACGAATTAGTAAAATTGGTTGCCGCAACTGGTAAATTGCCAGTACCAAACTTCGCGGCTGGCGGTATCGCCACCCCTGCTGATGCGGCATTATTAATGCACCTAGGTGCTGAAGCGGTTTTTGTCGGATCAGGAATCTTCAAATCCGGGGACGCCAGAAAACGCGCCGCTGCGATTGTACAGGCCACCACTCATTATCAAAACGCAAAACTTTTGGCCGAAATATCTGAAGATTTGGGTGAGCCTATGGTTGGTATTGATATCAGTAAATTACCTAAAGAAGAATTATTACAAGAACGGGGTTGGTAGAGATGGTTGTTGGCGTATTAGCGCTGCAAGGAGATTTCGCTGCCCATAGTAAAAAACTTCAAGAATTGGAGCAACCATGGAGGCTCATCAAACAACCTGATGATTTGGGCGCTGTTGATTCTTTAATTATTCCCGGCGGCGAAAGCAGTGCCTTGCTAAAACTAATGGCTCCTATGAAAATGCTGGAAGCCTTAGAATATTTTGGACGATCTAGCGATAAACCAATTTTCGGCACCTGCGCCGGCATGATTCTTTTGGCAAAAAATATTATTCCGCAACAAAAAAGTTTAGGTTTGATCGACATTACCGTAGAACGCAATGCTTATGGCAGACAGTTGGACAGCTTCATCGCATCTGGGCAAATTGTCAGCGAAAAATTACTAAACCGGGATGTTTTTCCAGAAAACACAATTACATGTAAACAAAATTGCTATATAAATCAACACACCATATCCAAAAATCCAAATATCAACCAAAATACCAGAGAAATAGAATTGGTTTTTATTCGTGCCCCAAAAATTCGTAGTATTGACAGTAAAGATGTAGAAATTCTTGTCACTTTCCAAGATCAGCCAATGCTAGTGCAACAAAAAAATATCCTTGTTGCATCATTTCATCCTGAACTTACGGAAGATAATCGTGTTTATGAGTATTTTTGTAACCTGTGACTGCCACAAACCAGTAGCCGCAAGTTATCACCTCACTGGCAACTATGTGTAAATTCACTGCCTGTGAAATTAAAATAAATACGCCGCCGCAATACCCGCCAAAAAGCCAAATAAATGTCCGCTCCAGGAAACTTCTTTACGACCACTTGGGATTAAAGCTAAAAAAAGCCCACCAAAATAATATAAAGCTAAAAGCGCCAAAATAAGCGAGCCAGCATTAAACTGGTAATAAGCATCTGCCAATAAATAACCGAAATACCCCATAACAAGGCTGCTAGCTCCAATATGAATGGCGCGTTTACCAAAAAGCCAAATCCCAAGACCACTCAATAACATAATTGTAGCTGAGACATAGTAAAAATGCGTGCGATTATGTTGCAAAATCAAAATAGCCAAAACAAAAAGAGGAATGGAATTGAAAAAAAGATGGTTAAAATCGCGATGCAAAAACGGTGTAAAAACAATACCAAACAAACCGCGTACGCTACGCGGATAAATACCTAGCACATTCAAATGATAATTTACTAACCAATTCAAAAAATGACAAACCCAAAAAACACCAAGAAAAATCAGTGCAAAAATAAAATTATGCTGAAATGAAACTGCAATAGATTGCACTGACGAAACAAGTTCTTCTAAATTCATATTTCAAATAATCATAAAAAGTTTTTTATATAATTTCGTAGCCACAAGTCGTAGCCACACCGCAAGTCGTAGCCGCAAGCTTTAGTTAGATTGCGTTACAATTTACACTATAATATGTAGCTAATGCCCGTGTCTATGTCGTTTAACTGCCAGTTAAATCACCTCGATACAAATAAATCCCCGGCAAATTACGTAAATAATTTTTGTAATCTAATCCATACCCAATAACAAAATCGTTTTCTATCTTAAGGCAAGTAAAATCTGCATTTTGCAATCCTTGTGGAGGACGAGGTCTTTGTTTATCGAGCAATACCGCGCTAAAAACTTCTTTTGCACCCTGTTTTTGGCAATATTGAATAACTGCCGCCAAAGTTAATCCTTCATCCAAAATATCGTCAAAAATAACCACAGTACGATCACGCAAATTACTTGCCGGCACTGCTTTCCAAAGCAAATTCTTACCCCCTTGAAATTCATTTCCATAACGCGTTACATGCGCGTAATCAATTTCCAAAGGAAAATTCAAACGCGGCATTAAATTACCAAAAGATACAATTGCCCCCGACAGTAAACAAATAAAAACGG
>MGXG01000086.1 GCA_001801285.1 Gammaproteobacteria bacterium GWE2_37_16 | reverse complement strand
TTCATCAGCATAAGCAGTTATCTTCAAAAACCACTGCTCAATTTCGCGTCTCTCAACCAACGCCCCCGAGCGCCAACCGCGCCCATCAACAACTTGCTCATTGGCTAAAACGGTTTGATCAACCGGATCCCAATTCACAGCGGATTTTTTCTTATACACTAAGCCTTTTTCATACATGCGTAAAAATAGCCACTGTTCCCAATGGTAATATTCTGGCTTACAAGTGGCGAGCTCACGATCCCAATCAACGGCAAACCCCAGTCTTTGCAACGTCACACGCATTTCTGCAATATTCTGATACGTCCAGGCAGCTGGTGATAAATGTCGTTCTAAAGCGGCATTTTCAGCTGGCAAACCAAACGCATCCCAGCCCATCGGCTGTAAAACATTTTTACCTAGCATACGTTGATAACGAGCAATCACATCACCAATCGTATAGTTACGCACATGCCCCATATGAATTTGCCCACTTGGATAAGGCAACATCGACAAACAATAAAACTTTCCCTTAGCATTATCCTCTTTTGCCGCAAATTTCTTTTCATCATTCCATTCGGCTTGAATTTGTAATTCTATTTTCTGCGCTGCGTAATTTTCTTGCATAAAAAACCCAAAAAGATATGTAAATTAAATTGCGTTATAAATCAATCGGTTGTAGAAAAATCATCGTAAGTGCTTAAAAACCATGGGCAAATCACAAAAATTTGCGTAGCCACAAGTCCGTAGCCGCAAGCTTTAGCTTGCGTCTTCATTATTATGTACGCATATGATTTAACATGTATTTTGACGCAGGCTAAAGACCTGCGGCTACGTAATCGTGCTTATAATACCCGAACTTTTTGAGAAGTTACAAACCATCTACTTTTTGCCAAAACCTTTCAATAACTTGGTACAGTATAAAATAATTTAAGGAATAAACATAAATAGTTTATTCTTTTTTATCCCACAATATCACTAATTCAATTACACTTTGATACTGCGCTAAAAAATAAACTGAACATGGCTATTGCTATTGCTTTTGGCATTGTGATTATGGCAATAATAAAGAAAAAGAAGAAACACAAAATCATGCACACACTGATTTCCTTAGATAATCTACCATTGCTAAAATTGATGGATCCTCCATATCTTGCCTGTTAACTTGTAGTTTTTTGCGAATCTGACTAAAAAGTTCGGCAGCATCGATTTTACTTTGGTTCCAATAAGGCTTTTTTAACATCCATTCGTATCTTGGAAATAAATGAAAATGTACATGACGTGTTTCTTCACCAAGACTCACGATATACATTCTTTCTACACCATCTAAACCAGTCAAAATTCTAGAACAATCCCGCATAAGTAATGCTATTTTTTCGCACTCTGGAGTAGAAAAATCGTGATAAAATTCGACATGGCGTCGTGGAAATAAAATCAAATAGCCGGGAATTTTAACGTCTAAATTATGCGCAAGAACAACATGTTCATCAGCATAAATAATTCCTCCTGGAGGAATAGTTAATTCTTTAACTATTTGGCAACATACACAATTTTGACTAGATAAGGACATAGTAGTTTTTACCCTTTAGCGCGCGTCACACCAATGACAGTCGGAATATTGCTAATATGACGCAAGATTCTCTCCAAGTGAGAAAGGCTTTTAACCTGAACCAACAAAACAACTAAAGAATACCCAGAACTACGCTCTTGAACGCGCACATCGCAAATATTTGCTTCCGCTGCAGAAACAGCATGTGCTAAAGCAGCTAAGGCTCCGCGTTGATTAGCTATCTCCACATTAATTGCCGAAATAAATTCCCCTTTAACATCATCAGCCCATAAAACTGGCAAATACATTTCCGATTTACAATTCAGCTTTTCCAAAGTAGTACAATCCTTTTTGTGTATAACAAGCCCATGCCCGGCCTGCAAATAACCAACAATTTGATCACCAGGGATCGGATAACAGCAATGAGCAAAACTAACTGCCATTCCGTCTGCACCCTTGATGATTAGTGGCTTTACTGACTCTACTTGCGTAAGCTTGGTTTTATCCTCTAAAGAAGGTGATCCATCGCTAATTAAATGATGTGCAACAAAAATGGGGATGCGATTACCAAGACCAATATCACCGTAAAGATCTTCAATTTTCTGCATATGCCATTCAGTTAAAATACTTTTCAATGTATTAACAGAAATCGCACTAAGAGAACTACCCAAGTCCGCCAAAGATTTTTCCAACAATTCCTTCCCTAACTCAACTGCATCAGAATGTTTTTGCGTCTTTAGGAAATTATGGATACTGCTACGTGCGCGCCCAGAAACAACAAAATTAAGCCAGGCTGGGTTAGGTTTTGCTTCAGGCGTTGTGATAATAGAAACTGTTTGCCCACTCTTTAAAACAGTAGACAAAGGGATAAATTGTTGATCGATTTTTGCCGCAACACAAGTGTTACCAACATCGATATGAACTGTATAGGCAAAATCAACTACTGTAGCCCCTTTGGGTAACTCTACAATATTGCCGCGTGGAGTAAAAACATAAATCTCATCAGGAAATAAATCCGTTTTAACATTATCAATAAACTCCAAAGAACCAGCCGTACTCTGTTGCATTTCCAAAAGATTAGTAATCCAGCGTTGAGCACGTAACTGCGGATCTCCAATGTCTTCATCTTTATCTTTATTATTCACAGAAAACCAATGCGTTACAATACCGTGGTTTGCCATACTATCCATAGCATACGTACGAATCTGCAACTCAATAGGCATTCCTTCCTGTCCAAATAAAGACGTATGTAAAGACTGATACCCATTAAATTTAGGAATAGCAATATAATCCTCAAATTTACCGAGAATAGGTTTGTATAAACTATGCACTATACCCAAAACAAGATAGCAGATGTCGTTTTCCGGTACTAAAATACGAAATGAGTAATTATTGGTAGCTTCCTTGAAAGAAAAATGATAGCGCTGCATCCTTCGATAAATACTGTATAGATGCTTCTCACGCGGTAAAATTGTAAATTTTTGCAAAGAATGTGCCGTTAAAGCTGTAAAGATATTTTTTTCTATCTCATCCACAATTTGCTGCCGCTCCAAACGCATCTTGGCTACCGCTTCTTGCAAAATTTTGCATCGATGAGGATAGCGAGCAGCGAAACTCAGCTCTTCTAATTCAACACATATTTCATGCATACCAAGTCGACTGGCTATTGGAGCATAAATATCTAAAGTTTCACTGGCAATGCGTCTCTTTCTATCTGGAGCTAAAGACCCCATAGTACGCATATTATGCAAACGATCGGCTAGCTTGATAATAATTACGCGAATATCCCGAGACATCGCCAAAACCATTTTTCGAAAACTTTCCGATTGCACTTCAGCCCGACTCAAAAATTCCATTTGCGATAGCTTTGTAACTCCATCCACCAACTCAGCAACAGGGGTGCCAAACGCACTAATGATTTTTTCTTTACCAATGCTAGTATCTTCAACAACATCATGTAAAAAAGCTGCAATAATGCTGTCTTGATCAAGATGCATGTCAGCCAAAATGATGGCTACAGCTAAAGGATGGATTAGATAAGGCTCCCCGCTATCTCTTTTTTGCCCCTCATGAGCTTCACTGGCAAACGCATAAGCCTTATAAATCTGCGCAATTTGAGGCTCTTCCAGATAAGTTAATTTCGACTTTAAATCTTCAAAAAGAGACATAAAATAATTAAATTATTCCTTATCATCTATATTTGATTCAACTGTTTCTTCTGCCTCTACCTGCGTAGTTGCACGTCGAATTTCCACCATATCATCTTCCCTAACTGTGCTTATCCCAGCAGCCAAATCAGCATCGGCTTTAGCAAAAATTTCTTCTTTTTCAGGTTTGCGCTGCTTACCACTCAACATATTAATATCAATACACCCTTCAGCAATTTCACGCAAAGCCAACACTGTGGGTTTATCGTGTTCTTCAGCAACAAATGATTTACCGCCACGAGCCAATTGCCGAGCACGCTGTGCTGCCACTAAAATTAATTCAAAACGATTAGATATTTTTTCCAAACAATCTTCAACAGTCACACGAGCCATACAATTAACCTCTTTAATTTTTTATGTAATCAAAATATTTAAATAAAAATAGCTTATTATTTTACCATCACAGGATATATAAAACAAATTTCTTTTAAAATCAATGTATTAAAAATTCAGCTAGCAATTTTTTATGTTTCACAGCTTGACGATGACATTTTAAACGCTGTGCCAAAATAATATTTTTCAGATCCATCAAAGCCTGATCAAAGTTATCGTTAATTACCAAGTAATCAAACTCATTATAATGCTGAACTTCACTATCAGCCTTCAACAAACGATCCGCAACAATCTCAGCACTATCTCGATTTCTTGTCTCCAGACGATGTCGCAGAATATCTCGTGACGGTGGCAATAGAAATACACTCACAACTGATTCAGGCATAGCTCTGCGCACTTTTTGCGCTCCTTGCCAATCGATATCAAGAATAACATCTTTACCAGATTGTAATTGCTCCAAAACCCAACGTTGTGATGTCCCATAGTAATGACCAAAAACTTCCGCATATTCCAAAAATTCCTTCGCCGCAATCATTTCTTCAAAAGCATTTTTTTCAACAAAAAAGTAACTTAGATTCTCCTTCTCACCGAAACGCATTGGTCTTGTCGTATGTGAAACCGAAATACAAATGTCCAAAATAGAGCCAGCCAAAGCATTAGCCAAGCTGGTTTTGCCCGTACCGGAAGCCGCTGCTATAATAAATAATGATCCTGTATAACCCATCTTCTAAAAACCAAATTAATAAAAAAAAGATTGACGCTTATCAAATTTTAAAATTATTCTAAATTTTGCACCTGCTCACGAATTTGCTCAAGAAAAACTTTAATATCAATAGCTGATTTTGTGATCTCTACATCTGCAGACTTCGATGCCATAGTGTTAGTTTCACGATTTAGCTCCTGAACTAAAAAATCCAATTTTTTACCGACCCCACCTCCATTAGCCAATATTCTTCGCATATCTTGCAAGTGAATCTCCAACCGATCCAGTTCTTCGGTAATATCAACTTTATGTGCAAACAAAACCATTTCCTGCTCCAAACGGTTGCCATCCAATTCTGCTTTAATTTCCGCAAATTTAGTCAATATCTTCCGTCTCTCCGTATCCAACATTACAGGCAATCGTTGTTTGATTTTAATCGCTTCTAAAACTATCGTTTGTATTGTTTTTTCAATAACCAACCGTAACGCCAAGCCTTCCCTTTCCCGCGCCGTCACCAACTCCTGCGCTGTCTTTTTCAATAAAGAAAGTATCGCCTCATTAACTGGCTGTACATCAATTTCTTTTTTTTGCAACACATCTGGCCAAGCCAAAATTGCCATCGGATCAATTGCTACAGAACCAGATAATTTTTGACCAACTTGATTTGCATTCTCAATCAATTGACTTACTAAATTTTCATCAATCTGTAACTGACGATTCGCAACATGAGTTATTTGATAACGTAAATAACAATCAATACGTCCACGCTCCAAATGTCCACGCAGTATTTCCCGTATCCCCATTTCTAAAGCACTAAAAATTTCCGGTAACCGAAAATTCAAATCTAAATACCGATGGTTAACGGCACGTATTTCCCAAGTAAATGCACCCCATTCGTTATGGTCACTGCATCTGGCAAAGGCGGTCATACTTTTAATTGTGGATGTCATATTTAATAAAAATTTTAAATTTTATAAAAAATATCCATATTTTTTACCTTGTGGGTTAGCTTTAATATTTTAATTTTACGATCCTGCAAAATTAATGAATTTCAAACATTTAGAATCACTGCGCGATGAATTATATTGCAAATTATATTTGCATAATAACCAAATTGTTTACAAAATATAAGTACTATTATTTTTTAAATTTTTCAAGCTGCTTTCACCAGCTTTATTTAATTTCACTTAGTTTATTAAATTACCGGAGTAAAAAATGCATCTTGGTACCATACTTGCAAATACTGGCTACTTTTTAGCTTTAGTCAATCCTGCCAGTAAAATTCTTCTTCTTGCCAGCGAACAACCGCCTTTCACCAAGAAAGAAATTTTTTCCCTGTCATGGCGTTCCTCCGTTGCCGCTCTTCTTATTTTATCAGTTTTCACAAGCATAGGCAGTTTTTTACTTGTCACTATATTTCATGTCCAAATTTATTCTTTAAGTGTCGCTGGTGGTATTATCATCTTTATTGTTGGTCTTAGTGCTGTACAACAAGGTAAATTTATTTCTACCGATGCATCCTCAGGAAATCAAATAGCTGATCTTTCTATTGTCCCGCTTGCGGCTCCACTAATAGCTGGACCAGGCGTTATAACAGCTGCCATCTACGCTACTTCAATTTACGGTAAAAATGTCACTATCCTTTGCCTTACCCTTGCTCTTGGGGTTAATTTCATTTTAATGCTCCTATCTTTACCCATAGGGAAAAGCATGGAAAAGGTTCATGCTACAGGACCAATGATCAGAATTACAGGTTTAATTGTAACGGCTGTTGCTGTACAAATGATATTTGCCGGATGTGGCACTTGGTTAAAAGTAACTTTGTCATCAATTGCACAGTAAATGAAATTATTTAAACCACTAAAAACGCTAGAATAAAATATACTGCTTTAAAAAACATAAAATACGTGCAATATCTATAAGTTGTGTTAATTTAGTATGGAAATTATTCATCAACTGTAACTATTTACCCTTAAATTATATTATTAAGGTTTTTGTTAATTAACAAAATTAGATGGTTACAATTAACTCTTAAAAAGAAGGAGATTTTATGGTAATGAAAAAACTTAAAAAAGTTATAGCCGCTAAAAAAAAACCTGCAAAAGCAGTTAGCAAAAAACCAGCCGCTAAACCAGTTGCCAAACCAAGTAAAAAAATAACACAAATCGATAAGCCTTTTACAAAAGCAGAAATTGTTTCTTATTTGGCAGAATCTAACGGACTACCAAAAACAGAAGCCTTAAAAGTACTTGAATCTTTTACATGTTTGATAGAATCACATTTAAAAAAACGTGGTCCAGGTGAATTTGTTTTACCAAACGTTGCGAAATTCCGTGTCGTGCGTAAAGAGGCCAAAAAAGCCCGTCAAGGCATCAATCCATTCACTGGTGAATCGATGAAATATGCTGCAAAACCAGCACATAACGTCGTAAAAATTCGTCCTTTAAAAAAACTTAAAGACGTTATTGCTTAAAAAATTTTAACAACTTCGGATTCAAACCGATTTGTTTTAAAAAAACAAAAAACGGAAGATGAAAGTAAAACTACTCTTCCGTTTTTTTATGCCCTTTATTTACGCTGACAAAACCCGTAATAAGTTTTTATAATCCTCAGCAAGATCAAAATTGACAGCTACCAGTTCTTTGACTTTACGCTGCGCATGTATAACTGTAGCATGATCGCGCCCACCAAAAGCAGCGCCTATTTCTGGCAAACTATGATTGGTAAGCTCTTTTGCCAAAGCCATTGCTATTTGTCTTGGTCGAGCTAAAGAACGGTTTCTTCTCGCAGAAAGCAAATCAGCCACTTTAAGTTTAAAGTGCTCGGCAACAACTTTCTGAATATTTTC
>MGXG01000085.1 GCA_001801285.1 Gammaproteobacteria bacterium GWE2_37_16 | reverse complement strand
CTCTGGCAAAACGGCAAGAGCGTTTACGCTATTAGAATGCCCCTCTAAAGTACAAAGGCAAGAACGCGATCTTAAATCCCAAATCTTGATTGAGTTATCTTTACTCCCTGAAGCCAATCTGCCATCCGGCAAAACGGCAAGAGCGTTTACGCTATTAGAATGACCCTCTAAAGTAAAAATACAAGAACGCGATCTTAAATCCCAAATCTTGATTGAATCATCGTCACTCCCCGAAGCCAATCTGCCCTCTGGCAAAACGGCAAGAGCATAGACGGAACCAGAATGCCCCTTGAGGCAGCGTCCCGCTCTGGTATCCCAAATTTTAACTGAGTTATCCAGATCCCCTGAAACCAAGCTGCCATCGGCGATAACGGTGAGAGCACTCACACAAGAATGACAATCGTAAGTAATTGAAAGGCAATGTTCGCTTGTTTGACTAGTTGCCACTTGCGTATCACCCGCGCTTAGGTTAGCCACTTCTATAATTTTGATAGAATTATCCATAATTTTTCTTAAAACTTCTGGAAAATTTTGTGTGCCTTGTTCTGTACCAACACTTGTAACTGTGGGTGGCTTACTAGGTTGTGGACTGCTAGAGCTGCTACTTGATGAGCTACCTGTAAACAAAGCAGCCCAAAACCCTTTCTCCTTAGGTAGTGGTGGCGGAGGTGGCACGTCATCATCTAGCGGTGGCGGAGGTGGTATAATAAGGTCCTGATCATCCCTTGGAATGAGTCTAGATTGCAAGATTCTAGAGCTGCTCCTTGATGAGCTTTGCCCTATAACGCGTTGTGGCACAGGTGGTGCGGAAATTTTACGTGGTGCAGGCGTAGTTGATGACGAGGCAGCATTACTCCCCCCTGAATTTAGCAAACCCCTAATTTGAGCAGTTGCCTTTGAATAATCTTTACAAGCAGCTCTTAAATTTCGTAGATCACCAGCATCATGAATATCAAAATTGTCGTCAAGAACATCAATAAAGTCTTTTAAATTTTCATCTTTATAACTGCAAAAAATAGCCCATAAGTGTTTTAGATCAATAGTATCGTGAACATCAAGATTATCACCTAAATCAACGATAAAATCTCTTATGTTTCTAATGTCATGAAAAGCGGCATTATAAGCATCTTCATCAATACTACCCGAATGAAAGTCCACCCCGGCTTTTTTAGCAATGACTTGAATATAAGCCGTCCATAGATTGATTATATCTTGATCTTCATGAATATCGAATGCATTGTCGAGCAATCCAATTTGGACAACAAAATTTTTTAAAGTTATATCATCCTTACAAGCAAGCCATAAGTTCCGAAAATCGTGTGTGTCATGGATATCGAAACTATCCTCTAAATCATTAATAAATGCGCCCAAAGTTTTATCATCTTTACAAGCCGCCCATAAATTTTCTAAATCAGCAGCATCATGAATATCGAAACCATCACGAAGACTAACAACAAATTCTTCCAATGTTTGGTCGTCCTTACGAGCGTTCCATAATCTTTTTAGTCTAGCGGCAGTAATTGGCATTTTTATCCCCTTCAATTTAAAATTTGTGTTTATTATAGTGCTTTCTAACCGAAACACCTAAAATTTCTGTCTACAAAAACGACCGATTTTTTAGTTAATCTTTGTCTATGAAAACGGTTGGCTTATTTAGTTAAATACTGTTAAATTTAATTCTAAACAACCTTTTAATAGACAAAACGTAAAAATGACCACCCTAGCCTACCTTCGAGTATCAACCGATAAGCAAGATTTAGCTAACCAAAAATTAGCAATTTTAGAATATTCGCGAAAACATAAAATCAAAATTACGCAGTTTATCGAAGCACAAGTATCATCGCGCAAATCTGCTAAAGAACGTAAAATTGACTATCTACTAAAAAAGCTAGCCATCGGCGACACTGTCATTGTCAGCGAATTATCGCGGCTCGGTCGCAGTCTTAGCCAAATTATCCTCCTAATCGATGAATTTATCAAAAATAAAATTCAACTTATTGCTATCAAAGAGAACCTAATCGTCGACGGCAAACAAAGCATGCATAACAAAGTTATCGTGGCGATGTTCGGCTTATTTGCCGAGATTGAGCGCGACCTTATCTCAGAACGCACTAAACACGGATTACAAACCGCCATCAGCAAAGGTAAACAACTCGGTCGTCCTAAAGGTTCTCTTAGTTCTTCTAAACTTAGCGGCAAAGAAGAAGAAATAAAACAGTTACTAAAATTAAAAGTTTCTAAATCCTCCATTGCGAAAATTGTCGGGGTTTCACGGACTACCCTCTTGCACTTTATTGGATCACGAAATATCAAAACGTATTAATATTTACCTACGAACTTGCAACATGTTTTATCACATTATCTATTTCATCTTTTAACTTTAATTTATTATAAGACGATGCGTTCATCAGCAAAGTGCTATTCTTTTTTTCAAAAATATATCTGCGGTCATAATAACTTCCTGACTGATTCACTGATCTACATATCAGTACTATATACGGGAAACTACCTTTTGTTCTAGCATGCTGAATCTCTAGCATGAAAGACGGTAACTTTCTCATTGGTTTAATTGTAGCAAGACAAGCCCCTACTCCTGAACTTTTAATAAAATCTACTATCCAGTCGTCAAGTGATTGTCTACATAAACGAAAACTATCTTTCATTTCTGTTAAAAGTTCCGATGGAGAATAAATTTCGTACAAGCTTTGTAATATGCTTCTAATATCATTAAAAATAATATTGGCTATGATCTGTCCTTCTGCAATTTCCTTTTGTATTTGTAAAGCATCACTTTGTTCAAATTCTAATAGATTAATTTTGTCGTTTTGTTCAGATTGAAAAGGTTCACACTCGTTTTTGGCAATAGCATTTAATTGATTAACAATTTCAGTGTAGTTAATTCTTTTTTCAGGATCATCACATGTCATAGATGCGATAAGCAAATTCAGCCATCCAATATTTTTTACTCCAGCACATCTGCCTTCTAAAAGAATATTATATCTACTTGGATACCATAATGTATAAGGAAAAACTTCATTTTGTACTCCATTAACAAAATACCAAAGTAATTTGCCTAAAGAAAAAATATCTCCTTTTTCATCAACATTTTCTATCCTCCCATATTGATATTCTGGTGCTCTAAAAGCCATAGCCCCTACAGATCGAAAATCTTCAGTAATTCTATGAGCATTTTCATCTTCCAAATAGGCACAGCCAAAATCAGCCAAATACAATTTAGGTTTTTGTTCTATTGCTTTAAATAATAGATTCTCTGGTTTTAAATCTCGATGGAAAATAGGCTCTACGCGTTCAGAAAGTATTTTTAATGTATTAACAATAGGTAAAAGAAGCTCTGCAGTATACTTAAGATTATTTTTGGTACTATTAAGTAGCTCAACAGAATTACCTTCATATAAAGACATTTCATACATTGGATTCTGATTATTTTCAGTATCATAGTCAATAAATCTAACTATGTTTTCAACTCCATCTGTTTGCAATAAACGCAATATTTGTATTTCCCTGTTAAAACGCTCTAATTTTTCGTGTTTGGTATTTTCAAGACGTTTTACAATGGTGTTATCTTCAGTGATATAAATTTTTCCATTAGTAACTGGAAGTGATGTTTTTAGTTCATATAGAAATTTTTCTTTAAACTTAAACTTTGTAACTCTATTCCCTTTTTCAAGCTTCATATTTTCACCAATTTGTTTTTTTTAATCTTTCACTTTATTGGGTTATCATAATTTAATGACACTCCAACAATTATTGCCATAAATAGACAAAAACGGCGGAATTCACTTTTTTATTTTGTACTTTTTTACTAAAAAAGTTTGTTTTTATTGATCATGGAACTATTTTTGTTAAAACTCTTTATTGTTTTATATTTGCACTGATCTAATTCACAAAAAAACCATACTCTTTTCATAGAAAAGAACGTGTTGTTACATCCTATTACATAACTTTTAAAACGTAACTACTTGAAAAATAAGTGCTTTTTGTAAAATAAATAAGGTAATTATCCCTCTTTATTACATCTCGTTACATAAAGTCTAAGCCCAAAATGGTACATATTTAGCATCTCGTTTAGCACTTTTTTCTGTTTTTGATTTAATTAATTTAGCTTCCACAGTATCTCGAATAATCTTAGAAGCAATTGGATAATTACTTTCTTTAATATTTAAGCGTGAACGTAGTGTGGAATTGGTCATTTGTTTATTAGATACATATTGTAAGCATGCATGCTGATAACATGCACGAATTCTCTCTTCTCGACTCATTTGGGAAAAATTTCTTGGTCCATAAAGCACGACTATAGTACTATCTGTAGACGCTCTAAAATCTGGGGCTGGCAATTGAAATAGTTCAATATTAAAAATAACTTTATCTATACCACTTCCACGCTCTTCACATACCGCCATGCGTCTCATTAAAGACGCCAAAGCCTCGTTTCTTGATTTTGGGGGTTCATCTATAAAACGTAATGTATCAATTAGTGGTATGCCAGGGTTTGTTATTTCCATGCGATCGCTAAAAATTTCTACTGTTGGTCCTGCTCCAGTAACACTAAAATCCTGATGTATTAATGCGTTTGCCACGAGTTCCCTTATTGCTATCTTAGGATACATGCGTATTTCTTTACGAAACGCCACACCTATTTCTTCATTTTGTGGCAATTGATTGTCAATATATTCGATAGTATCCTCAAAACTTATTGCATAGCCTTTATTTATTAGATTTTCATGTATTGTATTTATACGGTTGCTATCACGGTAAGTTATGACTCTCAAAGCCTTACGAGATAAATGATCAAAAATACTTAGCTCTTTTGCAAATAAAATGGCTCCTAGATTTGTTATATTATAAGAGTCATTTGCGATTGAAATAATAATTTTTTCAGCGGAAAGCTTTTCTAAAATGGCTGCTCGGTTATCGGGCAATGGCTGTTTTAATAATGTAAAATAACTTGGATAATCAATAATCGATAAAACTTCATCTGAAGAAACATCTTTTTTCGCTATTCCACTTTCAAATTGGAATTTGTCAAAGAGCCGCCATAACTCTCTTTCTTTTTCCGGATAATCGTTGAGCTTTTTTGTGTAACTACCAACGCGTATATAGTTTATATTAGCAAAGCTAATGGGGCGGTTATTTGCTGCTGGAATTTCAAAAATCACAATTGGCTTATTGTTAATTTCTGTTTCTATAATTTTTAAGTTAAGTCTCGGATTTAAGCGTTGTAACAACCAGCTTTCCATTTCTTCATTCCCAACCTTCTTTTTTTTCGGCAAAAAACTAGTCCCCACTACCTTATGACTAGAATCATCAATACCCCAAACAATATAACTAGATTTCTTACCAAGCAAGGCAGCCGAATTAGCTAAAGCGGAAATATTTTCCCCAATTTTATTCGGGTCATCAAAATTTCGTTTAAACTCCACCCATTCCGTTTCCGTCGGGAGGTTGGTTAAGCTTTCGATAAGTTTTTCAAAATTATTATTTGGCATTGTTTTATATACAAAATCGCTCTGTTAATTAGCAGTTAGGTTTTTATTATTTGGCTACCGCTTCCTTTAATTTCTTACCCGCCGAAAAATGCGGCACTTTACGGGCAGGAATTTTTAAAGCAGCGCCAGTTTGTGGGTTAGGCATTGAGAAAAAATAAGATAGCTTATTTTTTATAAGCTGCTATACTTGTGCAATGAAAGATTTACAACAAGAAAAAACCTTACAAGAAAAATATGAAATAATTTCCCCAT
>MGXG01000084.1 GCA_001801285.1 Gammaproteobacteria bacterium GWE2_37_16 | reverse complement strand
AGTGGGGTTAATTTTGGATTTTTGAATATAAAAAATTCGTAAATACGTTTTTTTAAACATTATTGTAATTTTCGGACAGTCTCTTAATGAAATTCTTCTGGCGTAAAAAACAACCACAACACTGTACTATATTGGTAGACGCTTCTTCTGGTTACGCTTTTAGTAAAAAAATATCTAACATTCGCAACAACATATACTCCCGTCTTCTATCTATAACACTATTAGTATTGCTGGTTTTATGGGTTAGTTTTAGCTGCAAACAAAACCATATTTTTCCAATCAGGAAAGTACAGCTTATCGCCAATTTTAATCACGTTGATAAGGGAAAAATTCAGCAAATTCTAAATTCTTACCTCCAATCTGGTTTTTTTGCTTTCAACGCGAAAAACTTAAGCGCGGAATTGATGAATTTACCGTGGGTGCATAATGTTTCTGTGCAAAGACTCTGGCCAGACAAAATCGTTCTGCTTATTAATGAACAAATCCCTTTGGCGAAATGGAATAATATTTCTTTACTTAATACCGATGGAGAAATTTTTACGCCAGATAAAGATACTTTACCCAACAACTTACCGCAGTTATCTGGTGAAGACAACGAATTACAGGAGATTACTAACAACTATTTTTCAATGCAACAGATTTTAAGACCGGTCGGATACACAATTTCTCAGTTAGTTGTTGACCAACATCACAATTGGTATTTGATCTTGAATAATGGCTTACGTTTGTTTTTAGGACAAAAGGATGTTTTAACACGCACAAAACTCTTTACCAGCATATATCCAAAAATCAAAGCTAAAGGAAAAACTGCCCGACAGGTTGATTTGCGCTATAATAATGGTCTGGCTATTGATTGGGTAGAGAGCAATAGTAACGAAATTAAAAATCAGTAGCATCTGTTGTAAGGTAAGAGTGGTTGGTGTAGTAATACGCTATTACCGTATTACCTAATGGGATGAAATTCATGTTACCAGCATCGCCAAGCATTGATGGGAGTGGTTAAAGAAATTTTAAAACACCTCGCTTTAAACTGCACCACATAATTCATTGTCCATCATTAACCAGATGCCAATAACCACACAAAATAAAAAGCGTGGTTATTGGTTTGTTTTAACTACTTTACGGTTTTTAAACCGAAGGTGTAGATGACGAAGTTGAGCTTGAAGAGCTTAAGTGTTGTGTTTTTAGAGCCATTTCCTCAAACATAGTCAAAGGACTAACAGCCTTGGGTTTGACGCTTGTACTGGGTTGTGGTGAACCAGGAATCACCCCTGGATTTTTTGATAAACCTTGAGTTTTAGCGCTTAACACTATCGAACTGTCTTTTGTGACTGTTTTCTTCAATCCATTTTTAGAAAACCCTTGAATAGCATTCAATAAAGGATTTGCTGTTCCCGGTGAATAAGAGGCGCTTGAACTCGGAATATCATCTAACGGAGGAGGTGGTGGAATACTAGGATCTGACACTGACGTAGAAGATAGTGGCAACTGCTTACTACCAAATAGTGCGGAACCAGAATTTAACCCCATGGGCACCACATTCGTTAGCATCAAGCTAGAACTTGATGACGAAGAAGATGAAAAAGTACCAGAACTACTATTATTCGAATTACTTGATGCACTACCTGATGATACCAACGCAGAATTCATAGAATCTGGAGTCGATTTTAATTCTGCTGGCGCCGCTGCTGGTGGCAAATCATTTGTAATTACAGGTTGCGGGGTTCTGTGTCGTCGAATCATAAATGGTGTTGACGAGCTTGAGGAAGTGCTGCTTGATGATTGCGGTGGGGCAGATGGTTGAGATAGAGAGAATGAATCGGGCGGCGATGCGCTATGATCGTTAGCCAATGCCGAAGAACTTTCAGGAGCTTCGCTCAGCATCAAGTCATGGTTCGCAACAACATCTCCCAACTTTGTTTCAAGACCATATAACCGAATCGTAGTATTCATAAAGGCAAGCAAAGTTTTTTCCATCTGAGGAGCAGTATAATGAGAATAATCCAATGAAAAATCTGTATACAAGGATATAATGTTTTTTGCTATGGATTCAGTTATTTGTGCAATTTCTGCATTATCCACATTGCTATTATTTTTTCGATTTAGTGTAGACCTCAATTTATTTATTTCAGATACAACTAAAACCGTAACTGTTTTAAAAACATCTGCTGTTGGTAACTTAACTTCTTGCTTGATACCACATTCTTTTAATTCCGCGTATATGTTTTTCAATAAATTCAAAAGCTTTTCTATGTTTTTATCTACGTTCTCTTTTGGATTAAGAATAATAATTTTGATGGTTCTTATAACACACTGATTTAAAGCTGCCAATAAATCGTGATATTTATCGTTACTATGCAAATTATGAACCATAGTAGAAAAATATTTATCTATAGAAGATGGCGTCGCTCCAGGCAAAACCACCTGATCCTTTCGCAGTAAAAATGGCAGAACAAAACGTAAAAGCTCCATGCATTTTTCGTGAAAAACCAAGTGTTTTTTATCTGTATCGCTTTTATCTGCCAAAATAGCAGCCGCGTTTTCCACACATAAAGAATCCATCAATTTTTTTAATTGCTCTATTTCCATAAATGTTGTTACGGGTTGTGGAGCTTCAGTAAGAAATTTATTTCGTTTTTGGTTTTGAGAAACACCTTTACGTAAAAGTGGATTCAATAATAAACCTTGTAAAATACTGTGTGCAACTTCAATGTTAACTGTTGGCTGTTGTAACAGAGACGCTGTCGCATACTGCATCGTCTCTAATAAACGATGTAAAGCGACTTTTGTTTGTTTTACATCAGATTCTACCGAGCTATGCCCAATATAATTACGCAATGAAATCATTAACTTATTGACATAAGGCGACATCCAAAAACTAAGAACACTTCGCATTTCTGGGTTCATTTTCCTAACCGGTAATATTGGCGCAGATGGTGATGGTGCAGATACACTTGGGGAGCTGGAAGAACTAGAAAATCTAGATAAATCTTTTGTTTCCACACCAGCGGGAGCAAATTGTTTCAGTTGTTCTTCTGCAATCTTATGTAAAATTGCAAAATTTCTGGACATGTCGAGCTCTATTTCTGGACAGTCGGCATCTAAATCAGTCGAACTTACCATGTCTATATCTTGATCGGCGTCTTCTAAAGTCGGCTCAATACTACTACTGGCAGACGATGATAAAGCTGGTTGCACTTGAGGATGCGCAAGATCATGCAATTCTTTTTCGATCCAGTTTGCTATGTTGGAAATAATAAGCTCTTCAGATAAATGTTCTGTATTGTTTTTAATTAAGTCTGTAACCTTATCAAAAATTTCTTGCCCTGCTTCTTTCATTTCCGCCGCATTACTACCTGACGAAGGCATTAAGGGTAACAACATTTTACTATCTACTTCAGTGTTGAATAATGTGAGCCAATTACCAGAAGGATTAGAATTTGCAAAGGACTGTATATGAGCAGATGTAAGAATAGAATGGGATAAACATGAAAGTTTCTCTACTAATTCTCTATTAGCCAAATCTACATTTAGAGTTGATCTTTTTAATATCAATAAAGTTCTATAAGTTGCAATCAAATTTATAAGATCTTCTTTTCTCACAGCAATATCTGTTACCAAAGCTACAGAACTATTTTTAACCACAGTGGATTGTTCTTGCATCGAAGAAGCACTAAGCAAATTTTTGCACTTGGCAAACAAGAGGGCATCGAGGTTAGAAACGGTGGGAGTAATTTGGGGAATTAAAGTACTTAATAAATTTATTAATGGATCGTTGCGTTTAGCTATATCAATACCAAAAAACTCTCTTAATGTTCCTAGACAATACAATAATGCTATCTCACCATCTGGTTTAGTATTTATAGCCCTATCAAAAGCGTTTATCAGGCTCTTTAAATTTTCTTGTATATCAGATAAATCTACCTGATTTCTTGTACTTGACAATTTACTCTTTATTGCTTTGAGTTTGTCATAATCTTGTGCTTCTAAAATAAGAGATCGTTGCGAAGTTTGTTGAGACAGCTCTTCTAATCTGGTTAGAAACGCTAATATCGTCACTGGCTGTTTATCTTGAAGATTATCATAAAAGTTTTGTATAGGATTATCTTTGCTATGCCTATCAAGAGCCGATAAAAGATCGCTATCCATTTTGTCTAAAAAAGTGGCTTTATATTTTGGAACTTTACTTATAACCTCAACTACAAATAAAGCAAATTGCTTTTCTATAGGATTTATTATAGTAGTGCTCGGTGTTACTGAAGTACTTTGAGGTGTAGTTGCTGATAACATAAATTATTACCCATTATTTTTTCATGGTTAGTATTGTGGTGTTAATTTTAAGCGTGGTATAATACACAGGAATATAAATTTAATCCTTAAATTAAGCTTAACCGAGTCTATCTTTACCGATAAATGTTATCATTATGTTAAATAACCCACAACGCTGTCCTTGGTGTGAAAAAGATCCTCTCTATATTAAATATCACGACGAAGAGTGGGGCGTTCCTGTACATGATGACAAAAAATTATTTGAATTTCTCATTCTTGAAGGCGCACAAGCTGGTCTAAACTGGTTAACGGTTTTAAAAAAACGTGTTGGTTACCAAAAGGCTTTTGCTGATTTTGACGCCGAAAAAGTTGCTTGCTTCTCCAAAGACAAAATCGAAGTTTTAATGCAAGACGCAAGCATTATCCGCAATCGTTTAAAGATAGAATCATCCATTACTAACGCCAAAGCATTTCTTGACGTACAGGAAAGATTTGGTTCATTTGATAAATACAGCTGGCAATTTGTCGATGGCGAAAGAATAGTTAATGCGTTACAAAGTATTAAAGACGCCCCAGCAACTTCTAAAGAATCCGATGCTTTTAGTAAAGATTTAAAACAACGCGGGTTTAAATTTGTTGGCTCAACAATCATTTATGCACACATGCAAGCTGTTGGTATGGTTAACGATCATTTGATAAGTTGCTTTAGATACAATGAAGTGTAGTGTACAAATTTATAACGCAAGCTAACGCTTGTGGCTAGCAAAACTGCGGTTACGATTTGCCAAACAATAGACCATCTATAATTTCACATAAGCAATGCAAAATTAAAATATGTGTTTCCTGAATACGTATTCCAACTTGTGATGGCACCCTTATTTCCAAATCATTTTTTTGCAATGTATCAGCTACCATTCCTCCATTACGCCCAGTTAAAGCAATGACTTTTAAATTCAATTCTTGAGCAACTTTGATTGCTTTCACCAAATTTTTAGAATTACCACTCGTGGTGATAACTAATAAAATATCGCCCTCATTACCTAAAGCCAACAGTGGTTTAGCAAAAATATCATCAAAACTATAATCGTTGGCAATTGCTGTGATTGTCGAGGTATCAGTGTTGAGAGTTATCGCCGGCAAAGGTCGTCTTTCTATACAAAGACGACTTAACAGTTCTGCTGCAAAATGCTGCGCATCAGCCGCCGAGCCGCCATTACCACAACATAAAATTTTATTTCCCGCTCGCAAACAATCAACCATTACCTGACCGGCAAGGGCGATTTTTTCCGTCAACAAAGTTTTTGTGGCTACTTTGGTTTGGATATTTTCATCAAAGGCAGTTTGAATGTGTTCGATTATATTCATAATAAATATCATTTACATTTGTAAAAATGATGCTCCCCGCAGCAAGCTGACGGGGTATCTGTTTAATCTAAAATAGCGTCAACTGACGCTTCAGTAATTCTTTATAATTTTC
>MGXG01000083.1 GCA_001801285.1 Gammaproteobacteria bacterium GWE2_37_16 | reverse complement strand
GATGGTTTCGTGAGCCAATTGATAAATTTTTTCTTGATTGAACATGGTATTTGAAATAATTTTTTCTTAAATTTTTCACTATCTGTGTTTCATTTTACAGCTAATTTGGTTTTTGCGAAATAATTATAAAAAAAATCAATAATTTCGAATAGTTTAATGTTTATTGTTGATGATATTTTCGCTATCATGGCAGCGTTATAATTTGTTAGTGATTGCTCTTACAATAGGAATGTCATGTTGCAAACGTCTCAACCAAATCTGATCAAAATTTCCAATCTCGACTTTAGTCGTAATGGGCGCTACATTTTTAAAGATGTAAGCATCGAAATCCCGCGTGGCAAAATAGTTGCTATCATGGGACCTAGCGGCTCAGGAAAGACAACCTTATTACGTTTGATCAGTGCGCAACTTACTCCCGAAGCAGGTGAAGTTTTAGTCGATGATGTTAATATCCATCATTTGAGTCGCAGAGAGCTTTATAAAAAACGGCGTAGCATGGGCTTTCTTTTTCAAAGTGGCGCTTTGTTTACCAATCTGTCTGTTTTCGAAAATGTGGCTTTTCCTTTGCGTGAACATACCAAGCTTCCTGAGGCGATGATTCATGATTTAGTGTTAATGCAGCTAGAAACAGTTGGGTTGCGTGGCGCGCGTGACTTGATGCCAAGTGAATTATCTGGCGGAATGTCGCGTCGCGTTGCTTTGGCAAGATCTTTGTCATTGAATCCGCAATTAATGATGTATGATGAGCCCTTTACCGGTCAGGATCCAATCACGATGGGTGTTTTGGTGAAATTGATCAAACATCTGAATGATATTCTTGGATTAACGTCCATCATCGTTTCACATGATGTTGTTGAAACAGCCAGTATTGCTGACTATATTTATGTTATTGCCGAAGGACACGTTATTGGTTCTGGTACGGTTAAGGAAGTTTTTGCTGACAAGTCTCCTTGGGTGAATCAATTTATTCATGGTCTTGCTGATGGGGTGGTGCCCTTTCATTATCCTTCGAAGTCGTATGCTGAAGATTTGAATATTTAAATGTTTATAAATTAGGTTTTTTGATGGCATGTTAAAAAAAATCCAAAAATTAGGTCAAATTGGTTTAGATTTTTGTCATCGTGTTGGTGTATCGGGAATATTTTTGTTACAGACAATTTTTCGACGACCGCGTTTAATAAGATTTACACCTTTGGTTATGGAACAAATCTATAACGTTGGCGTATTGTCTTTAGCGGTTATTGTTTTGTCAGGTTTGTTTATTGGTATGGTTTTGGGTTTGCAAGGATTTACTATTTTGCAAAAATTTAGCGCGGAGTCACAACTTGGACAGTTGGTGGCTTTGAGTATTGTGCGTGAACTTGGTCCCGTAATCACAGCGTTACTTTTTGCAGGTCGGGCTGGGTCGGCGCTAACTGCTGAAATTGGTTTGATGCAGGCAACTGAACAAATTGCCAGTATGGAAATGATGGCAGTTGATCCTTTGTGGCGTGTGATCGCGCCGCGTTTTTGGGCTGGCATGATCTCAATGCCTGTTTTGACGGTGATTTTTAGTGCGGTAGCAATTTTTGGTGGTTATGCAGTTGGGGTCGGTTGGCTTGGCGTTGATGCCGGTCAATTTTGGTCTAATTTACAAGCCTCAGTTGATTTTCGTCTTGATATAGTTAATGGTATTATTAAAAGTGTAGTTTTTGGCTTTATTTGTACTTGGATTGCAATTTATCAGGGCTATCATACTGTTCCAACAGCGGAAGGAATTGGGCGTGCGACAACTAAAACAGTAGTTTATAGTTCTTTGGCAACTTTATGTTTGGATTTTGTTTTGACGGCAATGATGTTGGGTGGATGGTAATAATAATTAATATGAATTTTAGAGATTTTAAAGTTTATGAAAATAGTGCGTTGATTTATAAAACAATTTCATTTACATAAATTAAAAACAATATCGCTCAAGCGATTCGTACATTTAAAATTCAAAATTTCTTTGTTAGGGGTTTTATGTTCAATAAACGTATTTTGGAAATAGTGGTTGGTTTGTTTATGCTTGCTGGTTTGGGGGCTTTATTTGTACTTGCTTTCAAAATGAGCAGTTTAAGCCAGTATTCAGGAGCTGAAACTTATCAAGTTACTGCGTTTTTTGATGATATTGGGGACTTGAAGGTGCGTGCGCCAGTTACGATTTCCGGTGTCAGGGTTGGGGAAGTAGCGGATATTATTTTAGATCCCAAGGTGATGAGAGCTAAAGTTGTTTTGCTCATTGATAAAAAAGAAGATATTTTACCAGCTGATACTTCAGCAAAAATTTTGACGGCAGGTTTAATTGGTGCTAATTACATAAGTCTTATTCCTGGCTATGATAATGAGATTATGAAAGATGGTAGTGTGATTACCGAAACACAACCAGCGATTATCTTAGAAAATTTAATTGGACAATTAATGTATCAATTGAAAGATAAAAAAGAAAAAAAATGAAAGTTTTAAAGGAGAATTGTATGCAAATAAAAAAAACAACTAAGTTTCTATCTTTACTTTGCGGTTTTTTATTTTTTGTGATGATTTTGCCAGCCATAGCGGCAACGGCAAATGATCCGCCACCATTAGCTACCATGAGGAGTGCTGCTGATAAACTGATCGCCGAATTGGATCGTAATCAGGCGCATCTAAAAAGGAATGATCAACTAGTGTATAACATAGTTCGACGCACTATAGTGCCATACTTTGATCTAACTGGTATGTCAATGGCAGTGGTTGGGCGTAACTATTGGCAGGCTGGATCTTCAGATTTACAAAAACAATTTGTTAATGAATTTACTTTGTATGTTATTAGGACGTATTCATCAGCATTGGAATCCTATAGCGGTGAAAAAGTAAAATTCTATCCGATTCGCGGTTATGATGCGACGCAAAAGCGTGTACAAGTTTATAGCGACATTCTACAAAACAATGGTCCTGCGATTCCTGTTAGTTATCGTATGGCAAAAGGTGGTAGTAAATGGTTTATTTATGATTTTAGTGTTGAGGGAGTCAGTATAGTTCAAAATTATCGTTCTCAATTTGCAAGTACTTTACAAAAAGGTGGTTTAAAGCAATTAGTAGCAGAAATCCATTCTCACAACAAAGGAGTGCGCTAGTTTAGCCATGAATGTAACGATTACAAAAGATAGTGTTTCTGGTTGTTTTAGAGTTGCAGGGAATTTGTGTTACGCTAACGTAGTTAAATCGGCACGTTTGGGATGTGGGGTGATTGATAAGCAACCTGAAGTCGTTTTTGATTTGCAGGATGTAATTATTGATGACGATGCGGTTTTGGCATTGTTAATTAACCTGATTCGTTATGCAAAAAAAGAGCAGAAAACAATTCATTTTTCACATATTCCAGAAAAGATATTGGATATGGCAAAGGTGAGTGGTTTGATTGAGTTGCTGCCTATACTTTCAAGCTAGAGCGCAGGAGTTGGCGGTTTTATGTAAATAAAATTGCTTTTAAAATCAACGCATTACTTTTTAAAACTTTAAAAATTCTAATTTTTCAAATGGATAAATTAATTATTTCTGGTGGTCTTCCTTTAAATGGGGAGATACGTATTTCTGGTGCCAAAAACTCGGCATTACCTATCTTGGCAGCAACTTTATTAGCAGATGCTCCTGTTGTTATTAGCAATGTGCCGCATTTGCATGATGTGACTACAATGATTGAGTTATTGGGCAGTATTGGCGCCGATATTATCATACATGAGCTTATGTCCATTGAGATTGATCCTAGAGCTGTGCATAATTTTTTTGCTCCTTACGAATTGGTCAAAACCATGCGTGCATCGATTTTAGTTTTAGGACCTCTACTTACTAAATATGGTAAAGCTAAAGTTTCTTTACCGGGTGGATGTAATATTGGCGCGCGTCCGGTTGATATTCATTTGGCAGGCATGCGCCAACTTGGTGCTGAAATTAGTATTGATGGCGGTTACATATACGCTGAAAGCAAAGGGCGATTGCATGGCGCGGAAATTGTTATGGACTTGGTGACAGTTACCGGTACGGAAAATCTGATTATGGCGGCGGTGTTGGCAGATGGGAGGACGGTTTTAAAAAATGCTGCTCGTGAACCCGAAGTTACTGATCTGGCTAATTTTTTAAATTCTCTCGGTGCAAAAATTACTGGTGCTGGTACGGATACAATTGTTATCGATGGGGTAAGCAGTTTAGGAGGTGGGCAGTATAAAGTTATGCCTGATCGGATTGAGGCTGGTACTTATTTGACTGCTGCGGCTATGACGCGTGGGCGTATTAAAATTAAAGATGTTATGCCCCAAACGATGGATGCTATTTTGTATCATTTGCGGGAAACAGGGGCAATGATAAAGGTTGGAGAAAATTGGATTGAACTTGATATGCATGGACAAAGACCCCATGCTGTTAATGTACGTACTTTTCCTTATCCTGCTTTTCCTACTGATATGCAAGCACAGTTTTTAGCTATGAATTGTGTTGCTGATGGAGTTGGTATGATTACGGAGACGATTTTTGAAAATCGGTTTATGCATGTACAAGAGTTACAGCGTCTGGGTGCAAATATAAAATTACAGGGAAATACGGCTATTTCTGAGGGGGTTCCTATGTTGACTGGAGCGCAGGTAATGGCTACTGATTTGCGTGCTTCAGCTGGTTTGGTACTTGCTGGTTTAGTTTCAGCTGGCGAAACAACAGTTGATCGTATTTATCACATCGACCGTGGTTATGAATGTATCGAAGAGAAATTTTCCCAACTTGGCGCAAAAATTAGACGTGAAGGGCGGAAGATTGCAGGATAGGTGTTGATTTGGTAAATTTGTAGCCGCAAGTTTTAGCTAGATACTATTATTATATAATTTCGTACATGTAAGTTTATCGCGGTGATGCAGGCTAAAGCCTGCGGCTACGAGTGTGGTTATATATACTCTTCGTATTTTGGTTTTCCGCGTTGTTGGCTTTCTCGCTCGTTTGAGTCATGTATGTCCAATACACCCCTCAAACTCGACTCGTTGCCGCCTAGCGGAAAATCCAAACTGCTCGAGTCTATTTGTGCTAACCCTGAAAACCTGTTTTCGTTTAGTATATTAATCCACGCTGCTTCATGTGATTTAAAATACCTTCACGAGCTACATTTTCCCAGTTTCGTTTGGCACTTCCAGCTTTAGTATCTAAAGATGGTATTTCAGATTCGGTACGTTTTGCTACCACTCCACAAATGCAAGCTCCCTGTAAACCAAAAACACTGCAAAGAACAAATAAAGTTGCAGCTTCCATTTCGAAATTCAGCACATTTAAAGCGCGCCATTCAGCCATTGACCCTTTGAAACGGCGCAATAAATATCCAGAGTAATTGTCAAGACGTTCTTGACCTGGCCAGAAAGTGTCGGATGAGGCAGTTATGCCAACATGAAAAGGAGTATTGGTATCTTTTGCTCCAGCAACAAGAGCATTAGTGAGTTCTAAGGAGGCAACCGCAGGATATTCCATTGGCGCATAATGACTTGAGGTTCCTTCAAGACGTACAGCGGCATGGCTGATAATAACATCACCTAAATTAGTATATTCTTGAATGCCGCCACAAGTGCCGATACGGATAAAATATTTTAAACCGATCATCGCCAGTTCTTCAACACCAATGGCTGTGGAAGGGCAGCCCATACCAGTAGAACAGACTAAGACTTTTTGACCATAAAAGTTGGCGAGATAAGAAGTGTATTCACGGCTATTTGCCAGATGTTTAGCATTGGGGTCGAAAACTTTAGCTA